>DATDRC010000089.1:0-4621 GCA_035291985.1 Patescibacteria group bacterium | reverse complement strand
TATATTAAGTTTTATGAAGAGAGTTGAGAGTCGAGAGGGTGAAGGTCGAGTTTTTTCTACGTACACTTATGAAAATGGGGATCAGGCGCTGGAAGCCTATGCGGCATTGACTGATGAACAAAGATTGGCAATGGCCAAGGTTTATCAAGAAGCCTTTGGTGGTTATCCGTGGTTTGAGGTATTTAAGTGCAATCAGTGTGATGAATTTACCAAAACAAACGATTCTTGTTCTCATTGCGGTGGAGCCAGTTTTTCCGAGGCCTATCCGCTCGAATGGTTGGTAAACGAATATTTTCCACACATGATGGGAGCGTACACGCCTGGAGTCTTGGTCATTTTGGAAGATGGGGGTAGAATGATCGGCTTTACGACTGGTGGGGCGATCGGTCTTGGGCAACTGATCCAGGATAAATACAAGGGTAAGCCGGAGATTTTGGCATCGATTATCGGTCAAACCGGAGTTTCGCCGGCAGCGGTAGTTTTTTATGAAAATGAAACCTGTATCTTGGCGACTTCTCAGCAGAAAGGTTCGGGTGGAAAACTAAACCTTGCCAGAATCGAGGCCGCTTCGGAAATAGGTTTCCCGTTGATTTGTGGTCGAAGCGTCAACCAACCTTGGATCAGCTTGAAAGAAAGACAGCTAACGGGATTGGGGTATGACTTTATGGCGTTTGGTCCCGATGGTGATACCTATGAGGTTGAGGGGACGAGGAGACAGTTCTTTATGGCGAGAAGAAGGTCTCATGGATAAAGATGAGGTGGTCGGATTGCTGGTGGAGTTGATCAGAATCCCCTCTTTTGTGACGGATGAACCAGGGGTGGATGAAAACAATTTGGTTGACTTTATCGAAGACTGGCTGGAAAAGAACACGAAACTAAAAGTCGAGAGGCAGGGATTGCCCGGAGGCAGGTTTAATTTGATTGCAAAACAGGGTGAGCCGGAGACGGTTTTCTTAGGACACACTGACACGGTCCAGCCCAGCAAGGACGCTCCGGTAAACCAGCTGACAGGTGAAATCATCAAGGACGAAATTTGGGGCCGGGGGGCGACGGATATGAAGTCGGGGGTAGCCGCCCTGATGTCGGCGGCCAATTTGGCCCGCAATGCCAATAATTATTGGATCATCTTCTACGCGGATGAAGAATATGACTTTCTGGGGATGAAGAGTTTGGTCGGTGAATTTGGGAAATTGAAGCCGAAAAGAATAATTTCCGCCGATGGGTCGGATCTGGCGGTTGGACACGGTTGCCGGGGACTGATCGAGCTAACTTGTCGGATTAAAGGCGAGACCGGCCACCCAGCCAAGGGGACCGGAAAGAATGCAATCTGGGGGACGATGGCGGCGCTTTCGAATTTGAAAAAGTACCTGGCTCGTTTTCGTCACCCAATCATGGGCGGAACGTCCTTTAACTTGGCCTACATTCAGGGCGGAACGGAATTGACGACGTCGATGGGGTCGAATAATCGATTGAGGGAGGTTGGCAAAGCGGGAAACGTAGTACCTGATATCTGTGAGTTTACGATCGACATTCGACCAGCCAAACCAGATTTGAACGCCGATGAGGTGGTTAAATTTTTGGAAAAGGAATTTAAGGACTTGGGGTTAGGCTTTGAATTGGCGGAGAGAAAACATGATCTTGGGGCTTGGTACACAGACAGAGAGGAATTACAGAGTTTTTCCAGGATCGCAAAAGAGACCGTTGGGAGAAGTAATTTCGCTGACCCAAGGTCAACCGGCTATTTGGATCTGCAGATGCTGTGGGAAGCGACTGAGAGGCCGACTGCATTTATGTTCGGAGGCGGAATTGGTTCCACGGCTCACAAGCCTGATGAAAGAATAAAGATAAGCGACCTGGTCAAAACGAGAGATTTTTTCTTGAAGGTAATGGAGGGCTTGGATTAGCGTCAGTCCCAATCGTCGTCGGTATCGAATTCGGACATGATTTGTCGCCTGACGGATTGAAAGTCGATCGGCTCGTCACCGTCTTGTTCTGCAATACGCTGGAGCGCTAGTCGATCGACAGTAGAGATGGGTTTGCCGATGGCACCAACCAAGATAGAGTGGGCCTCGACGGGCAGGAGGGGTATGGTTTGGTATTCGTCTCTGTCCCCCGTTGTCGGCGGGTACGGGTTTTCATAATAAGAAGCGGGGGGAACGGCCATGGTGATTATTTGAAAATTAATTTATGGAGTTCGTCGAGAGAGTCGTCGATTTTGTTGATGTAAGGATAGTAGATAGTATCCTTCTTGAAGAAGGGAACTATCTGGCGGACAAATTGGAAAGCCGGTTTAGTTTTGGTTGAAAGAGTTTTGGTTTTATCCTTGGTCATCCGGATGTCAAGGGCCTGACAGGCGGTCATGACTTCGATGGATAAGACCGAGCGGACGTTTTTGCCTATTTCTCTGGCCTTTCTGGCGGCAATCGTGCCCATGGAGACCAAATCTTCGATGTTGGCCGAGGTAGGAATGGAGTCAACTGAGGCGGGATGGGCGAGGATTTTGTTTTCCGAGACCAAGGCGGCGGTCGTATATTGAGGGATCATCAAGCCTGAGTTAAGACCGCCCTTGATGACCAGAAACGCCGGCAGCCCGTTGTTGGTTGAGGGGTCGAGAAGAGTGGCAATCCTGCGGTCCGAAATATTGGCAATTTCTGAGAGGGCGATAGCTAATGTATCCATAGCGATAGCCACCGCTTCGCCATGGAAGTTGCCGCCGGATATAACCACTGGTTTTTCGCCGTCAAAAATCAAGGGATTGTCGGTGACGCTATTGATCTCGGTGGTGACGACTTTTCTGACATAGCTAAGGGCTTCGCGAATGGCGCCATGGATTTGGGGAATACAGCGGAAAGAGTAAGCCTCTTGGATGCGGGTCTCGTCAACCAGTTTGCTGCCTTCCAATAGACTTCTGAGATTCTCGGCGGTCTTGATCTGACCATCGTGGGGTTTGATCTGATGGATGCGTTTGTCGTAGGCTTTGGCTGTACCCATGAGAGCTTGAAGAGAAAGGGCGCCGCACAAGTCCCCTATTTCGATGATCATTCCGGCGTCGCTAATTGCCAGGCTGGCGATTGAAGACATAGTCGAGGTGTTGTTTATGATCGCCAGACCTTCTTTGGCAGATAACACAATCGGTTTGATCCCGGCTTTGGCCAATGCTTTTTTGCCGGTCATGTTTTTGCCTTTGTATTCCGCCTCGCCCTTGCCGATTAGAACCAGGGTGATGTGAGCCGAAGGAGCCAGGTCGCCGCTGGAGCCAACGGAGCCTTTTTCAGGAACAATGGGGTGGACACCTTTATTTAACATCTCAACAAAGGTTTCGATCGTTTTCAAAGCGGCGCCGGAAAAGCCCTTCGAGAGATAGTTAACGATGAGAAACATAATGCCTCGGACAACCTCGGTAGGGAGCGGGTCCCCGACTCCGGTGGAATGCGACAGAATTAGATTTTCCTGTAATTTACTGGTTTGGGACTGGTCAATAACGGTATTTTTGAAGGCGCCAAAGCCGGTGGTAATACCGTAAATCACTTCTTTGTTGGCAACAGCTTTGTCAACAATCGAGCGCGATCTTTTGATTTTCGCTTTCACCTTGGGGGATAGGATGACCCTTTCTCTATTCCTGGCTACCCTTACAACATCTTCCGGGGAGATGAGTGATCCGTTTATGGTCATATTTTTCAATTCACAAGAATAGTACCACACTGTTTGGAAAAATCAAACGTTTCGATGACGAAGTCTTTGGGGTCCTTCCGGATGAGTTCTTGGAACCGGTTATGGTACAGGTAGAAACGTTCAGGCACTCTTTTCCTGCCTACATGAATACTTCGTAGTTGAGGTCAATTCCGTAAATATTCTTGAAATAAGTCCCAAAATTGGTCTCATCAGGGTGATTAGGAAGTAGTTTCAGTAATTCAATCATTTTTCCCTTACCGTATTTTTCAACAATAGTTTTTATAGCGAACCCACTTTCCGAATAAACTTTTTCTCCTTGTTTATCGAAACTGTTTAGAAAGTTCTCGAACTTTTCAGGTTTCTGGTATTGGTTGAGTTGGCCCGAAAGATAGACCGATAACCCCTCCATCAGCCAAACCGGCTTTCGGTAACTTTTGGTCAAAATATCAATGAAACAATGACATAGCTCGTGTTTTAGGAGAGCGGCATATATTTCTTCACTGTATTTATTGTCACTTTCCTTTTCAAAGTTAGCTCGGTCGAGAAGATAGACCCCATTCATTCTCCTACCACCAAACCCAACCAACCACCTTGGTGTTTTCGTCCCCCTGATCGTATCGAAAGCTTTTCTGTCAGGAAGTATATATATTTGTGGCCTGTTTTCGATCCAGTTAATCCCAAAAAACTGGTTTAAGTCGGCCATAGCCTCCTCGTAAACTTTTTCTAACCAAGAATCTTCTTGTAAATTTAATTTAAATATCATATTCAATAAAAGTATCTCACAATTCGATTGTAGGTTGGCGTTAGTCTTCCTGTTGGCACATGCAGCCGTCGTCCCCTTTTGTCATTAAAAAACCGCCTCTGGTTTACCAGTAGGCGGTTTCGTGTGGTTAGGGGGAGATTTGGATTTCTCGAGGTCCTTCGTCAGGACCAAGTTCACCCGTGTCCA
>DATDRC010000088.1:0-10036 GCA_035291985.1 Patescibacteria group bacterium | reverse complement strand
CCCACCATACCAAGCGCATCGGCCGGGTTTACCTGCGGGTCTTCCCCCACAAACCGATCACCAAAAAAGCCGCCGGCGCCCGTATGGGCTCGGGTAAGGCTGATATCGCGGGCTACGTCGCCGTCATTCGTCCGGGCACAGTCCTTTTTGAGCTTTCCGGAGTTAGTCCAGAAACCGCCAAAGAAGCCTTCCGCCTCGCCGCCCACAAACTATCCGTTTTGACCAAATTTATCGAAAAACACTAAAGAATATGGCCAAGAAAAAAGACGACCACCTATCACTGTCCGCTTTGAAGACCAAGCTCCTGGAAACCAAGCTGGCCATCAAAGCCCATCAGGAAAAAAATACCAACGCCCACAAAGCGCTGAAAAAACAGATTGCCCAGTTACTAACTAAACAAGCTAAATAACACTATGAAAAAACATCTAACCGGCGTCATCAAAAGTGATAAAATGACCGGCTCGGTAAGCGTCACAGTCACCCGTCTGAAGACCCACCCCTTGTATCTCAAGCGAACCAAGTGGTCCAAGACCTTCCTGGCCGACAACACTCTGGGCGCCAAAGCGGGTGACCAGGTGGTCATCGAATCGACTCGACCGTTAAGCCGCCGCAAATCCTGGAAAATAATTAGTATCAAAAAAGCATGATCCAACTTCGAAGCATCTTAGTACCGGCCGACAACTCCGGCGCGAAGTCTCTTCGCGTTATTCTCGTTCATGGCGGCTCCCGCCGCCGCTTCGGCTATGTTGGCGATATCGTCACCGCCGCCGTCCTGACCGCCGACAGTAACGGCACTGTCAAGGATAAACAAGTCGTCAAAGCGGTTGTCGTTCGCACCCGCAAAGAAACCAGACGGCCCGACGGCACCTATGTCCGTTTCGACGACAATGCCGCCGTTATCATCGACTCTATCGCCGCCAAAAACCCGATCGGCACCCGCATCTTCGGCCCGGTTGCCCGCGAGGTCAAAGCCGCCGGTTTTACCAAGATCGCTTCCTTAGCACCGGAGGTACTCTAACGACTATGTTCAAATTCAAGCTCGACGACACCGTCAAAATCACCGCCGGCAAAGACAAAAATCAAACCGGCAAAATCATCAAGGTTAACGCCGCCGAGGACAAAGTTGTCGTCGAAGGCAAGAATCTCTATAAGAAGCACATCAAGAAGCAAGGTGAACAGGCCGGTCACATCGTCTCCCTGCCCCGTCCCCTGCCGGTCGCGGCCATCGCCCTGGTCTGTCCCAACTGCAACCAGATTACCCGCGTTGGTTTCGATAATAGCAAGGACCCCAAAGTCAGGGTCTGCAAAAAATGTGGTCAAGTTATCGCTAGCAAGACAAAATAAAATGATCAAAACAAATAACACCATGTCATTGCGAGGAGTACCCGACGAAGCAATCTATACAAATTCCTGGATCGCCACGCTTTCGCTCGCGATGACAGTGATAAACAAATAAAATGGCCCAAACACTAAAACAATTCTATAAAGAAAAAGTCCAGAAGGAACTTCAAAAAGAACTCCATTTGGCTAATATCAACGCCGTTCCCTCCCTGGTGAAGATTACCGTCAACACTTCCAGCCGTGATTTCAAGTCTGACCGCGAGTTCCTGGAAAAGACCAAGGCCTGGCTCTCAGCCGTGACCGGTCAAACCCCCGTGGCGACGAAAGCCAAGCTGTCGATCGCTAGCTTCAACCTCCGCGAAGGCGACATTGTCGGCTTGAAAGTCACTCTTCGGGGCGACCGCGCCTATGACTTCCTCCAAAAACTCATCGCCATCATCCTTCCCCGCTTTCGTGACTTCCGGGGAGTTTCCAAAACTAGCTTTGACCGGATGGGTAACTACACCCTCGGTTTGAAGGAGCAAATCGTCTTTCCCGAGGTCGAATATGATAAAATTGGCAGGATTCAAGGCTTAGAAATCACTATTACCACTTCCGGCCGGGATCGCGACGGAGCATATGCTTTCTTGAAGGCGATGGGTCTGCCGTTTACCAAAGACTAACCATGGCCAAACTAAGCAAAATCGTCAAAAACGAAAAACTAAAAAAACACCCCACCAGGCATCGTAACCGTTGCCAGCTGTGTGGCCGTCCGCGCGGTGTCATCCGCATCTTTGGTCTTTGCCGTCTCTGCTTTAGAAAAATGGCCCACAAAGGGGAACTCCCCGGTGTCTACAAATCAAGTCAATAATATGGACCCGATCGCCGATTTTCTCACTTCAATCAGAAATGGCTACCTCGCCAAAAAGGAAGAGGTCACCATCAAAAGCTCGCGCCTTCGCTTGGGCTTAGGGCAGATCCTGGTCCGCTCTGGCTATCTCAAAGCTATCGAGAAGATCGAAGGCCAACCGGCCGTGCTTAAATTAACCCTCCATTATCTGCCTGATGGTTCCCCGGTTCTGACCCATATTCAGAAAATCAGCAAACCCGGTGTCCGCCGCTACGCTGGTGTTTCCGAAATTCCGCCCGCTCTTTCCGGTGCCGGTATCACCATTATTTCTACCTCGGCCGGTCTGCTCTCCGACAAAGAAGCCAGAGCCAAACACCTTGGTGGTGAAGTTATTTGTCAGCTTTGGTAACCTATGAGCCGCATTGGAACTCGCCCCATCACTCTGCCCGATTCCGTCAAAGTTGAGATTAAGGCCGATCAACTCAACTTTACCGGCCCGAAGGGTAACTTGAGCGTCACTCTGCCCAAAAAGATTACCGCCACCATTGAAGATGGTCACCTGAAGATTGCCCGCCAGGGCGAGGATAAAGTCGCCCGTGCCTTTCACGGCCTCGGCCGTTCTCTCGCCCAGAATGCCGTCATTGGCGTCGCTCATGGTTACACCAAAGAACTCGAGCTGGTCGGCACCGGTTACCGCGTCGTCCTCCAGGGTGGCAACCTCGTTCTCTCCCTCGGCTACTCCCACCCGATTAATTTCACCGCCGTCGCCGGCGTCGCCTTCGCCGTCGAGGGCAATAACAAGATCAAGGTCGTGGGTATCGACAAACAGCTCGTTGGCCAGGTTGCCGCCAATATCCGAAAACTGCGCCCCCCCGAGCCCTACAAGGGCAAGGGTATTCGCTATTCCGACGAAGTTATTAGACGTAAACCCGGCAAGGCCGCCGCTAAAACCGCTTAACAATCCCGAGCGCAGTCGAGGGACTAAATAATATGATCAAAACCAAAACCAGACAACTCAAACGTTCTCTCCGTGTCAGCCGCCGCGTGCTTGACCGAAGTGATTTACCCCGTCTGATCGTCAAGCGGAGTAACCAACACCTTCACGCCCAAATCATCGATAAATCGGGTAAAGTCCTCGCCGCCGCCACCTCGATCACCCTCAAGGACGCCACCGCCACCAAAACCGATATGGCCAGGCAAGTTGGTGTAAAATTAGCGGAATTAGCCGCAAAAAACAAAATTAAGGCCGCTGTTCTCGACCGCGGTCACTATCGTTTTCACGGCCGGGTCAAAGCTCTGGTTGAATCATTAAATGACAGTGGAATCAAAATTTAACACTTAAAATAATATGGCAATGCGAGGCGGCCGAGGAGGCCAAAGACAAACTGAAGGCGACGGCTACGAGCAGGTCATTCAGATCAAGCGCGTTAGTAAGAAAACCCAGGGAGGCTCCCTGGTTAGTTTTGCCGCGCTGGTCGTCACCGGTGACAGAAAAGGCATGGTTGGTTTGGGTTTGGGCAAAGCTCCAAACGTCGCCGACGCCATCAAAAAAGCTGTCCGTCTGGCTAACAGGAATCTCGTCAAGATCCCGGTTGTTGATGGCACCATTCCCTACCAGGTCAAGGAAAAATTTGGCGCCGCTCACATTATCTTAAAACCTGCTCCAAAGGGTACCGGCATTATCGCTGGTGGCTCTGTTCGCGCCATTGTCGAGGCCGCCGGCATTACCGACGTCGTCAGCAAAATTTTAGGCACCAACAACAAACTTTCCAACTCCTACGCCACCTTCAAGGCCCTCAAAGCCGCGGAAAACTTGAGAATAAAACACGACTTCCTCAAAGAATATCAAAAGGCCAACCACTAACCATGTCGTTCTTAACCAAACTCGAAAAAATCAACACTCGTTCCGCCAAGCGACTCGGTCGTGGCGGTGGTTCCGGTAAAGGCTTCCACACCGTCGGCCGCGGCCAAAAAGGTCAAAAGACCAGAGGCACTATTCCGGTTTGGTTCGAAGGCGGTCAACTGCCTTTAATTCGTCGCACTCCTTTTATTCGTGGCAAAAGACGCTTTAAATCATTAAAGGGCGACGCCGTTATTGTCACCTTGAAGACCCTGAATAAATTCAAGGCTAACCAAACCGTTGATGCCCAAGCCGTCGTGGAAACCCTAAAGATTAGCCAGAAATGGATTGACAAAGCCGGCATCAAGGTCGTCGCCACCGGTAAACTGGAAAAGGCTCTCAAAGTGAACCTCCCCGCCTCCGCCGCCGCCGTCAAGGCGATCGAAGCCGCCGGCGGCTTCGTTAGCCAGTAAACTAAGCAGATGGTCGCCAACTGTTGCCTTTCATGGTATAAACTGAGAGAGAAGGATTAAAATTAAAATGGCAAAGCTAAAAATCGTATCTTTCAACGACGGAGCAAGAAGGTTCATTCTGGAGTCATTCGGAAAGGTGGTCGATAAAGAAAACTACGTTGTTGAAAAATCGGATCCCAGTCAAAGAGTATTAACACCTGACGGAGATGGAATCAGGCTTGAGCAGTTCGCCGGAATCAAAAAAGGGTCCGAAGTGTTCATAAAATCAGATATTGTATCGTTGGTACGACTCGCTGGCGAACTCGTGAAATAATCACATGGGTTTCCTCGACAAACTTTCCAGCATCATTAAGGTAGATTTGTCGAAGTTAAAGAACTTCAAGATAAGTATATTGAGCGGGCTAAAATTTCAGGTCTACATAGTAAACAACAAGACAATTCAAATAAATCCCGACAAGTATCCTCTTGATCAGCAAAAAGAATTACAAGACATTCTAAAAGAGCATCTTGAAAAAGGCGGACTAATAATTCAGGACTCGTCGCTATCAAGGCTAGAGCAATTCAACCAGATTGACGGAAGTATTCAGACACAGGCAACTCTAGAATATTTCAAGGGAAAGATACCGGCTCAGGATCTAGAAATCTTAAGGTACTCGATTTACCTAAAAAGCGTCTTCGATAGTGGTCAAAGCGTCACCGAAATAAAACAACAACTAAATGAAAGATTCGGTGACAGGGGAAGAAATATCTGCAACCTTTATAGTGAGGGATACTTTGGGACGCAAATTAGACCCCTCTACGATTCATTATTTAATCAACCGAACTTCTCCCCCGAAAAATTTACGCAGATATACGAGCTGATAGTAACCGAGTCGCCTTATGCCTTTTTCGTGAGCAGAGCCACCTCTAGAGAGGTTGTATTATCGGAGGTAACCAGAAAAATGGAAACAAGTAGAAAATATGGGATAAAAAATATCAACATCCACGGTATCGGTAAGAGCAATGAAGAAACAATCTACTTTATTCTAAAAAGTATTAAGGATAAAATTTTGCAACCACCCGAAATACTTCGAAAGGGAGAAGTTGTCGTAGCAAAGATTACCATAAAAGATAATCATCAGAACTAGAATAAATAGTTACCAAACGAATTTTTTATAAGGCTGTGACCATCGAATCAAAAAATAAGTTTCCAATAATGTTCGGGGATGGCAGAACCAGATTTGCCAGCGAAGACTTCATCAAAGATTCTTGGAAAGCCACTTGGGACAGTTTAATTAGTACAAGAGAGGGGCTGAGGATGCATTTGGATGATCCAAAGACAGAAGCAAGGGCTCGAAAGATGATGGAGGATATTGACGCTTTTTTGGCAGCCAATCCCGAATTAACTATTCCTGCTGATTATTATGACAAAATTGGAAAGGAATATGGTTGGCCAGAATGGTATAAGAAGATAAAGAAAAGCAATAAGACGTGGAGTGAGTGGGATGGAGTCGGCAAAATTTACGACTAGATACCTCTCACCACACTATTTCTTTTGCTAAGATTGTTTTGATGCCCGACGTCAAGAAATTCCACAAAAAACTGATCGAGAAATATGGCGACCTTGAAGTCTGGGAAATTGACGGCGAGAAACTCCGGGCCGAAAAAGACATCGAGTTCACCAATTTTGGCCTCTGGCCGGACTTTGATTACATCCCCAAGAACGAGCTCTGGCTCGACGTCGAGCGCGACCCCGATGAACGCCGTTTCTTTATTGACCACATGCTCGCACAGTGGAAAACCCTAAAGAAAACTGGGGATAACGACCGGGCCATCGCCAAAGCCTACAAAATCGAGGCGGCCGAACGGGCGAAGGCGGGGGATAAAGCCAAGATATTTGATCAGCAAAAACACGCCCATCCCGAGAAAGTCCACCTCAAGAAACTGGGCGAAACCACCGCTGGTTTGGTCGTCTGGCTCATCAATGGCCGCCTGGTTCGCAGCGCCTTCTTTATTGATTTTGTCGACGGTGGCCACCATCTCATCTATCCTTGGGTGCCGGAAAAGGAAGTCTGGCTCGACGACGATCTTGATCCTTCCGAATACCCCTATGTTCTGCTTCACGAACTCCACGAACGGATGCTTATGGCCAAAGGTTGGGATTATAACCACGCCCATCCCGACAGCAGCCGGATCGAACTCTATTGTCATCATCACCCCCACCACCTGCCTGAAGAGTTGGCTAAGCTCGGTTGGCACGCCTGAAATCACAAATTGGGTTACAATAAACCTCATGGAAAAAGTTCTTAAATCCATTCGCGGCCTCTTTCGCCTCAAGGAACTTAGAAAAAAATTCTTTGTCACCCTGGGCATTTTTGCCATCTACCGCTTTATCGCCCACATCCCCGCTCCCGGCGTCGACCTGGCCGCTCTCCGTCAGGTTTTCAACAATAGTCAGCTCCTGACTCTTCTCGACATCTTTTCCGGCGGTACTCTGGCCAATTTTTCGATCATGGCCCTCGGTCTTAACCCCTACATCAACGCCAGCATCATTATGCAAATGATGACCATGGTTATTCCCTCCCTCGAGGCCCTAAGCAAAGAGGGGGAATACGGACGGGAAAAAATAGACCGCTACACCCGTCTAATTACTGTTCCACTTTGTTTTGTCCAAGCCTTTACCGTCATCGCTTTCTTACGTCAGCAAAATCTCATCCTCGAAAGCGACCCGATTCATCTGTTGAGTCTCGTTTTCACCGTCAGCGCCGGCACCATGCTCCTCATTTGGCTGGGCGACCTTCTGACACAGTATGGCCTAGGTAATGGTACCTCGCTCATCATCTTTGCCGGCATCATCGGCCAACTGCCAGTCGCTCTGATCCAGACGGCCTCAACCCTCGACCAGAGTAGCATCACCAATGCTATCGTCTTCGCCGTCATGTCCCTCGCTGTCATTTACGCCGTCGTCAAAACCTCCGAAGCTGTTCGCCAGGTGCCGATCCATTCCGCCCGCCGCGGCGCCGAAAGTTTCCTGCCGCTCCGTCTCAATCAGGCCGGCGTCATCCCGATTATCTTCGCCGTCTCCTTTTTGCTCATCCCCAACTTTCTCACCCAGGCCCTTAGCGGTTCCGCCAACCAGGCCCTGGCCGCCTTTTCCCGAAGTCTTTCTGCCTTTCTAACGCCCGACGGCCTTTGGTACAACGCGATTTACTTCGTCCTTATCGTCGCCTTTACCTATTTTTATACTGCCGTCGTCTTTAATCCCGAAAAAATTGCCGATGACCTGAAAAAATCCGGTAATTTCATTCCCGGCATCCGGCCGGGTGCTTCGACCGTCAGCTATCTTTCTCACGTCCTGGTCCGCATCACTCTCGTTGGCGCTTCCTTCCTCGGTCTTATCGCCGTCCTCCCCTCCATCATTTCCCAGGCGACAAAAATCAGCACCCTCGCCGTCGGCGGCACCGGTTTACTGATCGTCGTTTCCGTCATTCTGGAGACCATGAAAACGGTTGACTCCCAGCTTTACATGCACAATTACAACAAGTTTCTCGACTAATGAACCTCATCATTCTCGGCGCTCCCGGCAGCGGCAAAGGTACCCAAGCTGATTTGTTGGCCGGGAAGTTTGGTTTAGCTCATCTTTCTTCGGGTGCGCTTCTTCGTCATGAGGCCGAAAGCGGTACCCCAAAGGGCAAGCTCATCGCCGACCTTCTCGTTTCTGGCCGGCTCCTTCCTTTCGAAACGGTTATCGAGGTCCTTGAACCAGCCCTCAAAAAAGCTAAAGAGGGTTTCGTTCTTGATGGCACCCCCCGCGACTTACGCCAGACCGAGTATCTAGGTTATTTTTTCGATGAAAACAAAATCAGGCTGGACAAAGTTATTTATCTCGACATTCCCGTGGACGAAGGCATCAAGCGCATCATCAAGCGCGCCGAAATTGAGCACCGCAGTGATGACAATTACGAAAGCGTCAAAAAAAGAATGGAAATATATCAAGCGGAAACCATACCGGTTATCGACTATTACCGGAAAAGGGGGGTCTTGCTAAAAGTCGATGGCCGCCCCGACATCCAGACTATCTTCAAAGATATCGTTAATCGTCTCACTGTCGCGTGAATACCCAAAAACAGAAACTCATGCTCGAAGGCGGCGCCCGTTTGGGCCGGATCAAGCGCGAGCTGGTCGAGGCGGTCAAGGTTGGCGTTACTCCTCTTGATATCGACGCCCTGGCCGATCGGCTGATTACCGCCGGCGGCGATTATCCTTCCTTCAAGACTGTCCGCGGCTATCATCACGCCACCTGCATCAACCTCAACTCAGCCGTGGTTCATGGTATCCCCACCGCCGAACCCTTCAAGGCGGGAGACCTGGTCACCATCGACGTTGGCCTAGTCCACAAAGGCTGGCACCTGGACACCTCGGTGACCGTCAGCCTTCCCCCGGTTGACGCATCGGTGGAGAAATTCCTCCATATCGGCCAGAAAGCCCTGGGGGAGGCGCTCAAACAAGCCCTCCCGGGCCATTCCGTCTATCAGATTAGTGAAGCTATGCAACAGCTGGTCGAGGCGGCTGGCTACTCCGTCATTCGTGACCTTACCGGCCATGGCGTCGGCAAACGCCTCCATGAGGAGCCCAACATCCCTTGCTACGCCGATCCGCGGACGAAAAACTATATCCTGAAGCCCGGCCAGTCCATCGCCGTCGAGGTCATGTATTCCATGGGCGATTACCGGCTCAAAACCGGTCCCGACGGCTGGACCCTTTTTACCATCGACGGCTCGCTGACCGCCATGTTCGAGGAATCTGTCTTTATCACACCTGACGGCCAGCTCATCCTCACCCGCTAACTTGACAATATGACAAATTTATCATAATATGAAAGTTGAAATCGATATCCGGGTTGTCAAGTTCCTTAAAGTAATAAGCGAAAAAGACAGCGCCAAAGCTTTTAGCTACATCGAACTTTTTGAAACCTACGGCTTCAGACTCGATACCCGCTATCTCAAAAAAGTTAGCGGACCCGTCTGGGAACTCCGACCAGGCAAAGTAAGATTATATTTATTCGTCAAAACCAAGAAACAAATAATCATCTACGCCATTATCAAGAAATCACAAAAAATAAAAAAGGAAGACTTGAAAATTATCGAAAAAAGAATCAGAGAATACCTATGAAAAAAATGCCCAAAACACTATCCATCTCCGAACTTAAGTCCGAACTACTCAAGAACAAGAAGTTTGTTGTAGCCTATGTAGCTCAGGCCCCCGAATTCCAAATTGCCAAACAACTTATTGATGCCCGGCTGAAACGGAATCTGACTCAGGCAGAACTGGCCAAAAAAATAGACACCGGCCAGGCGGTTGTCTCCCGGCTTGAGGGTTTAAATGCCAAACCGTCTATCTCTTTACTGGAAAGATTAGCCAAAGCCCTAGGTGTACAATTTCAGCTAACAATCGGCTAATCACGCTACCGGCCAGCTCACCCTCACCCGCTAACTATGCAAGAAAGAACCGTCGAGACAACCCCAACCAGAGAGTCGGGGGCGAGAGCAGAATTCATCGCCAGGCTCTCGCCCC
>DATDRC010000087.1:0-3155 GCA_035291985.1 Patescibacteria group bacterium | reverse complement strand
GCAAGATCTACACCGGCACCGTTACCCGGGTTGAGCCCTATGGCGCCTTTGTCCAGATTCTCCCCGGCAAGGACGGTCTCGTTCATGTTTCCCGCATGAGCCGAGAGTATGTCGCTGATGCCAATACTGTTGTCAAGGTTGGCGATACCGTCACGGTCAAATGTTATGAAGTCGATTTTCAAGGCAGAATCAATCTCACCATGCTCCTCGAAGGTGACCACACGGGGGGTCATTCAAGAGAAGGTAGTGATCGCGGCCCCCGCCCGGTAGGCCGCCGACCTATGAGCGATCGACCTCAGCGGGACGATTCTTCTTTCAAGCGCTTCCGTGACCACCGCTAAAAATTACTCCTCGGACGGTGGGAAAAGTTTCTCCTGGGACGGTGGACCGTACTCGGGATTCCTCCCAGGTGAAACCGATTGTATATACTTAAAACAGATATGGATACTGCCCAGGACTTAGTCAAGAAAGATCTTGATGTCCTTTACCAAAAATTGGCGGGAGTCAGTTTACCCCCGGAATTGGCCGACAAAGCCAAGTCGATGGTTGACCGCCTCCAGCGGATGTTCAATCAGGGCTTTTACTCAGAGGAATTTGAAAAAACTAGTCACTATATCGATTGGATTACGGCCCTTCCTTGGGACAAACGGGTTGACAAACCGATTGATCTGACCCTGATCAAGGCCACCCTCGACAAGAACCACTACGGCATGGACTCGGTTAAGGAAAGGATCTTGGAGTATATGTCAGTTTTGAAACTGCGTACCGAAAGGGGGCTGGGTACCGCCCGGGCGCCGATCGTTTTTCTGGTCGGTCTGGTCGGTACCGGCAAGACCTCCTTCGCTTACGCCCTTTCCGAGGCCCTCGGCCGGCCCATTGCCCGCATTCCCTTCGGTGGTATGGGCAGTGCCCGCGACCTTCGCGGCCAAAGCCGTTTGCACCTTGAATCAGAACCCGGTTCCATTATCAAAGCCCTGCGTCAGGTCCAGGTCAAAAACCCGATTATTCTTCTCGACGAAATCGACCGCGTCACCGAAGAAGCCCGGGCGGACATCATGGGTGTTTTAGTCGAACTGCTTGACCCCGGCCAAAACAACCGCTTTGTCGATCATTACCTCGACTATCCCGTCGATCTGTCGGAAGTTTTGTTCATCGCTACCGGCAACAACACCAGTAACGTCGCCACCGCTGTCATGGACCGTCTCGAACCGATCATGATGCCCAGCTACACCGACACCGAGAAAATCAAGATTGCGGAGGATTATCTCTTACCCAAAGCGGAAGCCGAAGCCGGTCTGGAAGCAGGGACGCTGACTATCGACCCCTCCCTTTGGCCCCAGATCGTCCGCCCTTTTGGTTACGACGCCGGTATCCGTACCCTCAACCGGACCATTGCCGGTATTACTAACAAAGTTGCCAGGCAAATCATTGAAGGCCAGGTCAAGACCATTCACATTACGCCTGACAACATCAAACAATTCTTACCCAAGTGGTAGAAAACAATTATGAATACACTTAAACTCATCCCCCTCGGGGGACTCGGAGACGTTACCAAAAATATGTACGTCTACGAATATGGCAACGATCAAATCGTCGTCGACTGCGGCATTGGTTTTCCCAATAACTCTGCTCTCGGAGTCGACGTCGTCATTCCCGATATTAGTTACTTAGAGAAACCAGGCAAAAAACTGCACGGCATCGTTCTCACCCACGGTCACCAGGACCACATCGGCGGTTTGCCTTACATTCTGCCCCGCTTGCCGGGTGTTCCGGTCTATGGTTCGACCCTGTCGATTGCCCTGGCCGAAGAAAAGGTTCGCGAATTTGGTCTGACCAACAAAATGCAGGCCGTCGAAAACCATCTTAAGCTAGGTCCTTTTGACATCGAGCTGATCCATGTCACCCACAGTATCCCCAACTGCAAGCATCTTTATATCAAGACCCCGGGCGGGACGGTCTATCACGGCGCCGATTACAAATTTGACCTCACCCCGATCGACAACCGACCGGCCGACTTTACCAGTATCGCCCGTGTCGGCGCCCAAGGCGTCGACCTGATGCTGACCGACTCTCTTCGTGTCGAAACCCCCGGTTTTACGCCTTCAGAAAGAACCCTTTTAAACGCCATTGATGCGGCGGTCCGGACTTCAACCGGGAAAGTAATCTTTACCACCATCTCTTCCTCGATCTCCCGTATCGACATGGCTATCCAGGCGGCTATCCGTTACAACCGCAAGGTGGCCCTGGCCGGCCGCTCCGTGGCTCAAAACGTCGAAGCCGCCGCTAAATGCGGTTACATCAAGGTTCCTAAAGATGCCCTCATCGACGTCAAACAAATCAACCGTTACAAACCCCACCAAGTGGCCATTATCATTGCTGGTTCAATGGGTCAGGAGGGGAGCGCCATGCAGCGTCTGGCCGCCGGCGAACACCAATTTATTAAATTAAAGCCGAAAGACCACGTCGTCATCAGTGCTGACGCTATCCCCGGCACCGAAGGTAATGTCTTTGGTTTGATCGACACTCTCTACAAGCAGGACGTTCGGGTCAGTTACTCCGGCAGCACTCCGGGCTTGCACGTTTCCGGTCACGGCCACCGCGGCGATCTGGCTCTTTTGGCCCGCCTCTTAAAGCCGCGAAATATCATTCCCATCGGTGGCACCATTCGCCATATGTATCTTTACCGCGAGTTAGCTATGGAGATGGGCTACACCCCCGAACAGGTTTTATTGCCGGAAAACGGCCAGGTTATCGGTATTGAAAATCACCAGATCAAAGTCGTCGGTCGGGTTGAGGTTAAAAATGTTTATGTTGACGGCCTCGGTATTGGCGACGTCGGCCATGTCGTCCTCCGCGATCGCAAACTTCTGGCCGCCGATGGCATTCTAATGGCTGTCGTCCCGATCAACTCGGAAACCGCCGAAGTCTCCGGCGAAGTCGAAATTGTCTCCCGCGGTTTTGTTTATCAAAAAGAAGCTGGCGATCTGATCAAGAACACCCAGAAACAAATTACCGCCACCATCAAGGATATGCGCGGCCGCCCGGTCACCGACTGGAACTTTTTAAGGCGCAAGATCGAGGACACCCTCGAACGCTTCCTCTATCAGGAAACCCAGCGCCGGCCGATGATCATCGCCGTCGTCATCGAGGTCTAA
>DATDRC010000086.1:0-5194 GCA_035291985.1 Patescibacteria group bacterium | reverse complement strand
CCCCCGCCGATGTTACCAAGATGGAATTCAATCAGGATCAATCCGAGGTCACGGTCACTGTTCCCGATGATCAGTTATCCTTAGCCATCGGTCGTGGCGGCACCAACGTCAAACTGGCCGCTAAACTGGTTGGGGTCAGGATCAAGGTTATTTCTGACAAGGTTGATCCGGGCATCGTCGTCAGCGGTAATGAGGAATATGAGATCGACCAGCTCGGTTTGGACGAAAAGGTCAGAAATATTCTGGTCGAGAATAGCTTCACTCGTATCGAGGACCTGACCCACAATCTCGACAAAGTCGAGAAACTGGACGGTCTGGACAGCGCTTCTTTTGAAACCATCAAAACCAAACTTTCCGCTTACCTGCCCTCCGGCCAAACCGTGACCCCCGTCACCGTTCCCGAGACAAAGGTGGAAGAAAGCACTGCAGTTAACAAAATATAAAAACGTGTCACCGTGACACTGTATCCCCGCAATAATTATGGCCACACTAGGCAGACCTCCAGTCATCACCGTTCTGGGCCACGTCGATCACGGTAAAACTTCACTTCTTGATCGGATCCGAAAGGCCAATGTCACCGCGAAAGAAGCCGGGGGCATTACCCAAGCCATCGGTGCCTATCAAATTGATCACCAAGGTCAAAAACTAACCTTCATTGACACTCCCGGCCACGCCGCTTTCTCGGCCATGCGCGCTCGGGGCGGCAAGGTCGCCGACGTCGCCATTCTCGTCGTCGCCGCTGATGACGGTGTCATGCCCCAAACCAAAGAATCAATCGAGCACATCAAGGCCGCCGGCATTCCCTATGTTGTCGCCGTCAACAAAGTTGACCTGCCCCAGGCCAACGTCATGAAGGTCAAGTCTGATCTTGCCGAGGTTGGGGAATATGTCGAGGGTTATGGTGGTAACGTTCCCTTGGTCGAAATTTCCGCCAAAACCGGCCTGGGCATCGACCAATTGCTCGAAAACGTCCTCCTCCTGGCCGAATTGGAAGAGCTCAAAGATACCAGCGCCGAGCCCACCAGCGCGGTGGTCATCGAAAGCCAACTTCACCCCCACAAAGGCCCGTTCGCTACTCTTCTCGTCAAAACCGGGAAACTCACCCTCAAAGATGATCTCTTTTCCGGTCCAACCAAAATTGGTAAGGTTAAATCTCTGGTTTCGGCCACGGGAGAAAGTCTGAGCCTCGCTACTCCGGCCACCCCGGTCCTGGTTCTTGGTTTTGGATCCGTGCCTTCTATTGGTGACTTGATCACCACCCGTCCTGGTGCAGACGCCGTCTTGGCCCCCGCTGTCCTCGGAAAAACTACCGACGTTACCGCCGAAGTCAAACAGGCCAATGTCATTGTCAAGGCCGACGTTGCTGGCTCTCTCGAGGCCATCCTTGGTTCTCTTCCCGAAAATATCAACGTCGTCTCCTCCGGCGTCGGCGGCGTTACCGAATCCGATGTTCAGTCGGCCGTCGGTAACGGGGCCGTTATTATTTGTTTCAATGTCAAAGCGGCTGGTACCGTCGCCAAATTGGCCTCAGTTGAAAAGATAAAAGTTGTTACTTTCGGCATTATTTACGAGCTTTTCGACTACCTCAAAGAGCTGGTTGAGGCGATCCAAAAGGAAGGCCGGGTCGAGGTGGTCGGCGAGGCTAAAGTCTTAAAGACTTTCCCTTTCAATAATCAAATCGTCTACGGTTGTCTGGTCACCTCCGGCAGAATTCGTCTGGGTGATAAAGTCGGCCTGCCCGCAGATGCTTCGCGTCAGACGATGCAGGCGGGGGAAAGTAAGGTCGTCAGCCTGCGTGTTGGTAAGGAAGCGGTTAAAGAAGCCAAAAAGGATACCGAGTGCGGTCTAATCCTCCAACCCCAGCTTGACTATCAGATTGGAGACGTTATAATCATCCATATCTAACCCTATAGGACAGATATGTTTGACCAAAATCTAATTTCCGAAGTCAAGACCGCTCTCGGCGAGGCCAAATCAGTCGCTGTTCTTCTCCCCCCCGAACCGACGACCGACATGGTTGCTTCCGCTTTGGGCCTTTTTCTTTCCCTCAAAGAAGCCGGCAAAATCGCCCAAATCGGCTGTGGTAGTCCGATCAAAGTCGAAAACGCCGACCTTTTTGGCGTCGACCAGATCAAAAACAGCATCGGCAATCAAAATCTGATCATTTCTTTCGACTTCAAAGAGGAAGACTTGAAAAAAGTTGACTACGACGTCGACGAGAATGGCAAGTTCATGCTCTTGATCCAGCCCCAACCCGGTTCCCCAGCTCCTGATACCAGTTCCATTGCCTATAGCTATTCCGGCGCCTCTGCCGATCTGGTTTTTGTCTTTAGCATCACCAGTCTCGAGGAGCTAGGTAAAATCTACGCCGATGAAAAGGCTTTCTTGGACCACGCCAAAATAATTTCCTTAAGTCTTTCGAGCAAACCCAGTAACTTTTCCGCTCTCGCCCTTCATTCTCATACCGCCGGTTGTTTGGCAGAAATTGTCACCTTCCTGCTCCAGTCGTCTGAGATTAAGCCGAGTGCCGACGCCGCCAACAATCTGCTTTCGGTGATATCCGAAAACACTCGTAATTTTTCTTCAGCGAAAGTTACCGCCGAAACTTTTGAAACCGTCGCTTATCTGATGCGTGCCGGTGGTCGCCTCGGCCGTTCTCCCCTCGCCGCCAGCAGTCGTTTCGGCGCCTTCCCCCCAGCCAACTCCGCCTTTGGCGGCAGTCCTTTCGGGGGAGCCCCATTCATGGGTGGTGAGGAACCCATGCCCCCCATGTTTGACGACGAATTGCCCCCGCCCCCGGACTTTAACCTTCCGCCCCGTCAACCCCGCCCCACCATGTCCGGCCGACCCAACCAAGTCGGGAACGATTGGAAAAAGAAGCCCCAGATTTTCAAAGGCGGCAACCGCGGCATTAGTCAGAATTAGTGGCGAATAAACCGGCTTTCTGATACAATAACCCCCGTTATGGCGTTGACCACACCCAAAAAACAAGAGATCATCAGTCAGTTCGCGGCTACGAAGACCGATACCGGTTCTCCCAAGGTCCAGATTGCTCTCTTGTCCGCCCAGATCGAGGAGCTCACCAAGCACCTCAAAGAGCACAAAAAGGACAATCACTCCCGTCGTGGTCTACTGAAGATCGTCAGTAAACGCCGCCGCCTCTTAAATTACCTGGGCAAGACCAACCCCAAAGATTACGCCGGGTTGAGTAAGACGCTCGGTATTGGCGCGTCCATTAAAAGTTAATTCGGTAAACGTCTCGGTTTCGAGGCGGAAGTTAAGGCTAACCAGATAGCTTTACCCTCCCTCTTGAACCGCCTGTTTTTCCCGATAGAAAGGAAGCGAGTGAAACTCAAATCCACCACCATCGATTTAGATGGTAAACAAATTAAATTAGAAACTGGACTCTTCGGGGCCCAGGCCGCTGGTGCCGTGACTGTTCGTTGCGGTGACACCATCGTTTTAGCCACTGCCGTCTCCGGCAAACGGGCCGAAGGCTTGGATTATTTCCCCCTTCAGGTCGAGTATCGCGAAAAGCATTACGCCGGCGGTATTATCAGCGGCAGTCGTTTCATCAAAAGAGAAGGCCGTCCCTCCGATAACGAGATTCTCACCTCCCGTTTGATCGACCGCTCGATCCGCCCGTTGTTTCCCAGCAATTACTTTGATGAGGTCCAGGTTGTCGTTTGTCCACTCTCTATTGATGGGGTGAACGAACCGGAAATCTTGGGGCTCATCGGCGCCTCTGCCGCTCTGGCCATCAGCCACCTCCCCTGGAGTGGTCCGGTCGGTGCCGTTCGCCTCGGTCTGACCTCCGCTGGTAAATATCTGGTTAATCCCACCAAAGAAGAAAAAGAAACTAGTCGTCTCGACCTGGTCGTTTCCGGCAGCACCGGCTCCATCGCCATGGTCGAAGCCGGCGCCAATGAGGTTACCGAAGAAGAAATTCTTGCCGGTCTGAAATTCGGTCAGAAACATCTCGAAACCATCATTGAGGTGATCAAAGAATTTGCCGCCGACGGTAAAACCAAAACGATCGTCGAACCGGAGGAATTTGCCGCCGACTTGGTTAAGCTGGTCAAAGAAAAAGTCGACGTTGCCGATCTTCTCGCCCAAAGTAAAACTTCTGGCGGTGAAGGTTTGAAACTTGATCCCCTCGCCGATGCTCTCATGGCCGAACACCCCGAGATCGACCGGATTGCCTTAGTTCGTCTCATCGATAAAGAAGTCAAGGACTACGTTAGAAAACTAGTTCTTGGTAAAAAGACCCGCTTTGACGGCCGCCAGCCCGACGAGATTCGACCAATTCATGTGTCCGTCGGTCTTTTACCCCGAACCCACGGTTCCGGTTTCTTCCAGAGAGGCTTGACCCACGCTCTTTCCATTGTCACTCTCGGTTCGCCTTCCGACGAACAACTTATCGAGGGCATGAAGGGCGAAGAGACCAAACGCTACATGCACCACTACAATATGCCCGGCTTCGCCGTCGGCGAACCCGGTCGTATCGGTAACCCCAACCGTCGTGAAATTGGTCACGGTGCCTTGGCCGAGAGGGCCCTCATACCCGTACTCCCGAGTAAAGACGAGTTTCCCTATACCATTCGCGTTGTTACCGAAATTATGTCCGGCAATGGTTCTACCTCCCAGGCTTCTGTCTGTGGTAGTTCCCTCGCCCTGATGGACGCCGGTGTCCCCATCAAAAAACCGGTGGCCGGTATCGCCATGGGTCTCATTACCGACGAGAAGATGAAATATGTCACCCTCAGTGACATCGCCGGTATCGAAGACCACCTCGGTGATATGGACTTCAAAGTCGCCGGCACTCGCGACGGTGTCACCGCCATGCAGATGGACGTTAAAATCCCCGGTGTCACCGCCGAAATTCTCGAAAAAGCGATTGCTCAAGCGCGCGTTGGTCGTCTCGCGATCCTCGACAAAATGACCGCCGTTATCGACGCGCCCCGCGCCTCCGTTAGTGTCTACGCCCCGAAGGTCGCCAGTACCAAGATTCCCACCGACAAGATTGGTGAGCTGATCGGGCCGGGCGGCAAAATGATCCGTCAAATCCAGACCGACTTTGGCGTCGAGATCAACGTTGATGAGGACGGCAGTGTCACTGTCACCGGTATGGATGAAGCCAAGGTAGCTCAGGCCAAAGCCTACATCGATGGACTGATGGCGACCGCCGAAATCG
>DATDRC010000085.1:0-2861 GCA_035291985.1 Patescibacteria group bacterium | reverse complement strand
GCTCGATTGGGGAGAAGGATCTGGGACCGGATGATAGCTTCAAGGAGTGGCTGTTTTCGGCCGACCCCCGCCTCTCGATCCATCTGCCGGCGGAGGCAAGACTTTTTCAGGAGCTAATTAAGAAAGATCCGCTTGATCAGGTGGCGGCCGCGATCGACCTGCACCAGGACTACATCACCCCGGGACTACCGCCTTGTGCTTATCATTATGCCTATGGCGACCTGTCGGTTCTTTCGCCGATTGCGAAAAAGGTGGCTGAAGTGGTGCCGCTACTGGCCCATTTTGATATGAATGCCGGGTTTGGGGAACAGATTGATGAGAAAGGCGGGGTCATCCCGAGAGAGGCCGGCGGCGGTTTTTTGTCCGATGGGGATGGCTTCATTGTTCGGCACGACGGCACCTTTTCGGACTTCTTTTACCGGCGGGGAGCGAAATATAGTCTGACCACGGAGACTTCGGGGGCGACACCAATCGAGAAAGCTTGTTTGGTCAACTGGATTTGGATCAGGGGAGTGATTGACCTGGTCGCGGCTGACTAGTGTTAAGGTGTATCATGTAAGAGAAATGTCGGTTAAAGAAAACTCGAAAAGGTCGAAGCGCGGCGAGCCGGCTTCTCCCTGTCCGGAATTGGACGCTTGGTTGGCCGGAGGCGAGGAAAGGAGCAGGCGGGCTTTGGCAGAGGGCAGATTGGGACGACGGAGAAGATTGCGCAGGGTCCTGGTAGAACGATATGGAGGAGTAGGAATTCCAAAAGAAGTAAGAAAAACGGCTGAAGGTGTAATGGTTGGATTAATGCTCCAGATATGGTGGGTTAGCCCGAACAATTACCTATGGCCAAAAACCGTCGACGGCCGTGACCTCACCCGGGATTTTCTCGACGCGACAGGAAGAACGACGGTGACGCCAATGCTGATGTGGGTAATAGGACAAAAAGAAGAGGTGATTGATTTGATAATGGCGATGAAAGTATGAGGTTTAGAGATCGGACTGAGGCGGGTGTTTTGCTAGCGGACAAATTGAAAAGCTACGCGGGCGGGCAGGTGGTGATTTATGCCGTGCCCCGGGGAGGGGTGGTTCTGGGAGTGGAGATAGCGAAGGTTCTGGGGGCGCCGTTGGATTTGGTGATTACGCGAAAAATTGGCCACCCGGCTAATCCCGAATATGCCGTTTGTGTAGTCGCCGAGAACCACGATATTTTGTGTAATCCGGCGGAGAAAGCCTTGCTCGAGCCAAAATGGCTGGAGAAGGCAATTGAAGCAGAGCGACAAGAAGCAATCAGGAGAAGAAAAGTATATTTAGGGGAACGGAAACGCCCCGCCGTGGCGGGGAAGACGGCGATCGTGGTCGATGACGGGGTAGCGACAGGAATGACGTTTTTAATGGCTTTAAGGGAGGCGCGCCAGCGGAAGCCGGCGAAGTTAGTAGCGGCAATTCCGGTCCTACCGGCCGAAATGCTGGCGAAGATCAAAAAAGAAGCCGATGAGGTGGTCTATCTGGACGCGCCGGTAGACTATCTCGGGGCGGTAGGGAGCTACTACGACAACTTCCCTCAAGTAGAGGACGAAGAGGTAATTAACTTATTAAAAGGAGTTTGGGTGGTATAATTTCCCCGTTATCAAATTGAAGGAGAAAATATGGCAGTTGAGATCGATAATGACCATCACAAAGAAAGACGAATAAGCGAGTTGGGAGGTTGTTCCAACGAACTATTGAGGCAGGTCGTGGAACGATATAACGTTCTGGTGACACCACTGGCCGGTGGTGAACGTTATTCGATGATCGTGGCTATTGTTGAGCTGGAAATGATGAGAGGAGAACAGTTCCTGGAACTTTCTAATAGGGTTGAGGTGTTGTCGGAGGGGCAGGAAATTATTGCCTTGAGGAGTTTGTCCTTACTGATGATGGAAAACAAACACCTCTCGGAGAGGCACAGGGCTCTCTTGGCCGCCGTCCATTTACCGGCATATAACGCCATAGTCGAAAAACTTGAAGGAGAGGGGTTTTCCAAGAGAGAAATAAGTACGGCAGTTCTCAAAAGGGCTTTAAGGTGGGGTTAAGGTCTGGCGCTAGCTTGTCAATAAGGGTTTGATGGCCTCGGCGAGGAGACTTTCAATGGGCAGAACGACGAATTTTTCGGGCAGGGTAATCCCTTCCGGGACGGGAATGGTGTTGGTGAGATAGATTTTTTTGATGTTGCCATCCTGATTGAGGGGGTCGAGGGCATGGGCGGAATAGACGAAGTGGGTGGCGGCGACATAAATATCACGGGCTCCCTGTTTTTTGAGAGCGGCGGCGGCGGTCATCAGGGTCAGGCCGGTCTGGACCATGTCGTCGATGAGGATGAGGTTGCGGCCTTCGACCGGGCCGCTGATCTTGACGACCTCGGTTTGGTCATCGGCGGGGCGGTGCTTTTCAATGACGACGATATCGTTTTGGCCGACGGCTTTAGCGTAGTCGTTGGCCCGGTCGATGCCGCCCTGGTCGGGGGCGACGACGGTGAGGTTGCCGAGACCAGCCGCCGTCAGTTTTTCGGCAAAGAGAGGCATGGCGGAGAGATCCTGGTGGGGAACACGGAAATAGCGGTTAATCAGTTGGCTGTGAAGATTGAGGGTGATGAACTGGTCGGCGCCGGCAGTTTCGAGACAGTCGATAGTTAGGCGGGCGTTGACGGGAATATCGGGCCGGTCGAGGCGATCGGACTTGCCGTAACCCATATAGGGGATAACGGCGACGATCTTGGCGACGCCGTTGATGTGGAGGGTGTTGATCAGGGTCAGTAGTTCGATCAGATTATCGGTGGGCGGGTAGTCACTGCCGAGAACAAAGGCGACCTTGAGGGCGACCGGTTCGTCCAGATGAAG
>DATDRC010000084.1:0-3231 GCA_035291985.1 Patescibacteria group bacterium | reverse complement strand
ATGGATTTCGGACTACTGCCGCCGATTCAATTTCCCAAGGAAACCGGGCGGCCAAAACTGACTCTGGAACTGCCAACTGGCGCGATTCCCGAGTTTCCTGACCGGATGAAGGTCTTTTATGCCCCAACCAAAAGGAGCGGCTTTCTCGATGCCGACAGAGCAATTGAAACAGCCCGGGCGCTGGGGTTTCTCTTTCAGCCGGACCAGCCGACGGAGACCAAGTATATTTGGACAAACCAGGACCAGCTCTCATCCCGACTGAATATGGATATTGTTTCCGGCCACTTTAAACTGACCAGAGTTTGGCAGGCTAATCCCGCTTTGTTGGCGCTGTCTTCTTTTACCTCTGACCGGCAGGTGATTACGGATATTAATAATTACCTGCGCAAGGGCGGCTTGCTTCCCGGTGATATTGATCAAGAACAAAAGGCGACCTACCTGGCGGCGGTGGGCGGGCAATTGACGCCGACAATTTCCCTCTCGGAAGCGGACTTTGTCCAGATAGATTTTTTCAGAAATAATTATGAAGGCTACCCTTTCTATCGACCCGAACCGGACTACGGCCTGGTACGGGCGATTGTTTCCGGATCGAGAGATCAGGCCGACAAAATTATTGGCCTGGACTATAACTACACCAGCGTCGATTATTTGAAGATGGGAACATACCCGATTAAAACCGGCGAGGTGGCCTGGCAGGAATTCAGCAACGGCGGCGGCTTGGTGACGGATAAGAGTCCGAAGACGGGCAATATCGCGATCAGAAGAATACTTTTGGGCTACTATGATTCGCCCTCACAAAGCTACGCCATGCCAATCTACATATTCTTGGGCGACCGTGGTTTCGTCGGCTATGTCAGCGCGGTGAGCGACAGTGTCCTGAAGAAATAACAAGCAAGATTCTGTCATTGCGAGCGAAGCGCGGCAATCTATATAGATTGCTTCGTCGAGTACTCCTCGCAATGACGAGGGGGACTAGATGGTTTTCCAGTCAAAGTTGGCGTAGACCCAGTCGATGAGCTTTTCCGATTCGCCAAAGCGGTCAACCGAATTGAGGACGGTCAGCAAAATACTTTTACCATCCCGGGTAACGAGGGTAACCAGACATTCGCCCGAGGCTGGTGTCCAGCCGGTTTTCAGGCCGCGGACCCCGGGGAGGCCCAAGAGCTTATTGGTGGACTCAAAAGCAAATCTTTTTTTACCGGTAACGTCATAAAAGACAACCTCTTTGGTCGAAACAATTTTTCTAATGATGGCATTGGCGATCGCCTCGCGGGCAATGAGGGTCAGGTCGCGAGCGGTGGTGTAGTGGTCGGGATTTTCAAAACCGGCGACGTTGGCAAAATGGGTGCCGGCTAAACCCAGGGCGGTTGCCCGGTCATTCATTTTGGCGATGAAGCCGTTATAGCCGCCTCCCGGAAAGTTTTCGGCCAGGGTGACGGCGGCGTCATTACCCGAATCGACGAGGAGGCCATAAAGCAAGTTTTCGACCGTCAGCCGGTCCCCGGGGGCTAAGTCCATTGTCTGACCGGTGGCGCCACCCCCGGTTTTGACCGTCAGCACCTGATCCGGTTCGTAGATTTCGAGAGCAATGAGGGCAGTCATCAGTTTGGTCGTGCTGGCGGGAAAAAGTCTGGTTTGACTGTTTTTTTCGTAGATAGTGGTACCGGAGTCGGGGTCGAAAATATAAACTGCCTGGGCAGAGACCGCCGGGGCGGGGACCGATCCGGGTTTGAGTTGGGGCAAAAGGAGATTGGTGGTGCTGGCTGATTTGACGACGGGTTCTTCTTTTCCGGGGATAGTGGGGAGAAAAACAAAAACTACAACCAATGATAAAAAGGCGAGAAAATTAAAAAACTTGAGGGGAGAGACGCTCACCTTCATGAACTTAATCTTAGCAGAACTGTCATTCCCGACCCGATCGGGAATCTATTTATATGGATCCCCGCTTTCGCGAGGATGACAACTATCGATTAAGGCGAACGTCGATGCGCTCCATATCGCGGGGAAAGAGTGAAGCTTCGCGAATATTTTTTAGGCCGAGAATGTGCATGGTCATTCTCTCGGCGCCGAGAGCAAATCCTCCGAGAGGGGGGACTCCGTAACGAAAAGATTGTAAATATAATTCCACGTCTTCTTCTTTTACTCCCCACTCTTTGGCATTTTTTAATATCTGTTGGTAATCATTCAGGCGTTGTCCTCCACTTGACCACTCTACTCCCCTGCCAATCAAATCGACACTAAGAACGTAAGTGGGATCCTCGGGATCAGGACAGATATAAAATGGTTTCTCTTTGGTAATAAAATGGGAAACGAACACTAAGTCTGATCCACGCTCTTGCCGCGACCAGCGGCAGATTTCCCTTTCGTCCTCCGGAGATAAGTCCTTTTCTTGACGACAATCTCGCCCGGTACGTTTGTAAATTATTTCCTGGGCTTCCCGGAGCTTGATATGGGGAATTTTGTCGGCCAATTTCGGCAGAGTTGCACCGTACAATTCTAATTCTTTGGCGCATTTTTTCTCGACCTGCCCAAAGATAAACCTGACGACATATTCTTGCATTTCTAAGACATCAAGCCAGGACTCGATAAAACCAAATTCGGCATCCAGGCTGACTACTTCAGTCAGATGACGGGTGGTAACGCTGGGTTCAGCGCGGAAAATTTTGTTGACACTAAAAACCCGTTCAAAATCTCCCACCAATAGCGATTTGTATAGCTGTGGACTTTGGCTGAGGTAGGCTTCGTGTTCAAAATATTGGACACGAAATACCTCTGCTCCTCCTTCGGCAACTGCCGGGGTAATACAGGGCGCTTGAAATTCCATAAAGTCACGGGCTTTGAGGGCTTGACGAAAAGCATCAATGACGACTTCCTGGACTTTGAAGATAGCCTGAACCCGGGGATGTCTTAGGGTTAGAGCGCGGTAGTCCAACAGGGTGGGGAGTTCGACATCCAAAACCTCTTTACCCATGTCGAAAGGCAGTTCTTCAGACTGACTGATTACCTCTATTTCTTGGGCTTCGATCTCGATTGTTCCGGTCGGTAAATTTTTGTTGATCAACTTCTCCGGTCTGGCTTTGACTAATCCGGTGACGGAGACGACGAACTCCGAGCGCAGATCTTTGGCCGCTTCAGTGCAGACAACCTGAACGACTCCGGTACGATCACGGAGGTCGATGAAAACGATTTTGCCGTGGTCGCGGCGGGTATTGACCCAGCCTTTGATGGTAA
>DATDRC010000083.1:0-5715 GCA_035291985.1 Patescibacteria group bacterium | reverse complement strand
TCCTCTTTCCCCGTGCTAAACTTTAGTTCATGGCCAGCCGCCGCCAAAAACCCATCTACGCTTTCATCGACTCCCAAAATCTAAACCTTGGCGTCCGCTCCCAAGGCTGGAGGTTCGATTTGGGCAAGCACGAAACCAAAGGTAATGTCGATGCGGAACTGGTACTCAATTTTACGTTCGATTCAAAAACAAGGCCCTCTTCGTAAATGATATTAAAAGTAAAGTCTCAAGACAATAAAAATGGGAGCGTTGTCTGCGGTACGAAACCGCAGACTTTCCTCCCTGGTGATAACCAAAATATAGCATAATCGATAAAAAATGTCAAAGCTAACCCACTACGCCGACAAAACCATTGAGTATCTCTTCTACGCTCTCTTCTTCTTCGTTCCTCTCCTCCTCTGGCCCAAAACCTCCGAGGTCTTTGAGTTCAATAAAATGCTCCTGGTCTATGTCATCACTATTCTCATTTCCGCCGCCTGGGTCGTTAAATGGATCGAGGCCAAAAAAATCACCATCCGCCGGACTCCTCTCGACCTCCCCATCGCGATCTTCCTCACCTCCCAAATCCTCTCGACCATCTTTTCGATCGATACCCACACCAGTCTCTGGGGCTACTACTCCCGCTTCCACGGCGGCCTGATCTCCACCATCGCCTACCTCCTCCTTTATTACGCCCTTGTCACCAACTTCACCCGCGACAAGGTTTCTTTTGCCATCTATTCCATTATTTCTTCAGCCGCTCTCGTCGCCCTCTATGGCATCCTCGAGCACTTCGGCATCGATAAACACCTCTGGGTCCAGGACGTTGCCAGTCGG
Source organism: Patescibacteria group bacterium (assembly GCA_035291985.1). Lineage (GTDB taxonomy): Bacteria > Patescibacteriota > Microgenomatia > UBA1400 > MFAQ01 > 2-01-FULL-50-23. The sequence goes on along the minus strand of DATDRC010000083.1, from coordinate 4,899 downwards.
GTCTTTAGCACTATTGGCCAGCCAAATTGGCTTTCCGCCTACCTCGTCGCCCTGCTCCCCCTGCCGATCTTTCTGGCCGTGGAGGCCCGTGACAACAACCACCGTCTGCTCTGGGCCCTTTTGGCCCTCCTTTTCGCTATCACCATCATCTTTACCAAGTCCCAATCGGGCCTGGCCGCCACCGGTCTCATCCTCGCCGCCGTCGCCCTTTATTTTGTCGGCCGGAAATTTAAATTTGTTTACCTTTTCATTCTTCCTTTTATCCTGCTCGCAACCATCCTCAAATGGGATTTCGTCGTTAAAATTAATCCCTTCGGCGTCCCCAATCTGGCCGCTCTGGTCAAAGCTGACGGAACTAACCGGGTAGGCGGCTCCGACTCGATGATCATCAGGCAGGTCGTCTGGCAAGGCGCCCGCAAGCTTGGGGCAAAAAACCCGCTTTTTGGCACCGGCCTGGAAACATTTGGCTACACTTACTTCACCGTCCGGCCGGCCCTCCACAACCTACTCTCCGAATGGGAATTTCTCTACAACAAGGCCCACAACGAGTACCTCAACTTCCTGGCCAATACCGGCTTTGTTGGCCTAATTGCCTATCTCCTCCTTATTGGCTGGACTCTGGTTTGGTGGGCCCAAATCGGGGGAGCAATCTCCCGCGGCCTGCTCTTCGGCTATCTCTCCATCCTGATTACCAACTACTTCGGCTTTTCGGTCGTCCCCGTCGCCCTCTTTTTCTTTCTTTTCCCCGCCCTCGTCTTTACTCTATCAAAGTCTAAAGAAAGATATATTTCTCTAAACTTCAGCATCAATCCTTACCTCGGCTTTTTAATTCTTATTCCTCTCACCCTTTACCTTCTCGCCATTCCTTACCGCCAATGGCGCGCCGATATCGCCTACAATACCGGCCGGCAATACCTGACCCTCTCCGCCTACAAACAAAGCCTCAATAGCCTGACCAAAGCCGTATCCATCTCGCCCAACGAACCTCTTTTCCTGGCCCAACTGGCCGAAGGCCAAGCCATTACCGCCGCGGCCGTGGCCGCCCAGCTGGACTCCCTGCCGGCAACCCTGCCCGCAGATGCTACGCCATCAGCGTTGCAGGCGGGCGCCGGCGCCGATCTGGTCGCCAGTGGCCAGAAATTGCTCGCCGAGTTGCAGGCCGGGGCCCTGGCCAATTCCGACAAAGCGGTCAATCTCAATCCCCAGCACACCAATCTCTACAAGTCCAAGGCCAAGGTCGAACTCTACCTGGCGACGATCGATCCCCGCTACAACCGACAGGCCCTAAAAACTCTTGAAGAACTCGCCGCTCTATCACCCACCGACGCCAAAGTCGTCTACAACCTCGGCCTGATCTCCGACCAGCTGGGGGAAACCAAAAAAGCCCAAGAATACTATCGTCTCGCCGTTAACCTCAAACCCGACTACGATGCGGCCCAGGCCATGCTCAAAGAGTAGTTTGACAAAACCAAACATGTGTCATATGCTAAACACATGATCCGTACCCAAGTCTTCTTACCGGAGGAAACCTATCAATACCTCAAAATTCGCGCCCTGCGCGAAAAAAAACCCGCCGCCCAAGTCGTCCGTGAGGTACTCCAAGCCGGCATGGGGCAACCCGTCAAAAAACAAAATGCCGGCGACACCCTACTCCAACTGGCCAAACTTGGAGGCAAAGGACCGAAGGATCTCTCCAAAAACATCGACAAATATCTCTACGAGGAATGAAACCACCGATAATTGCTGACTCAAGCGCCCTCGTCTCACTGGCTACAAACACCGACAGCAATTACCACAAAGCTGTCGATATTGCTCAAACGATAAAGGATGAAGACCGGGAGGTCGTTGTTCCAGGCGACGTCTTCTCTGAGACCCTTAACGTCCTTGGTCGAAAAGCGGGTCACCAAATAGCCATCGGCACTGCCGAAACAATCATCAACTCAAATAACTTTATTATTGCCGAAACGACGGCAAAAATAAGGGAGGGCGCCCTGGAAATTTTCAGGAACCAAACCCAATCAGTCAGTTTTACCGATTGCCTGGTTATGGCTTTCGCCGACCACTATCACACCAAAACAATTTTTGGCTTTGACGAAGTATTCAGGAAAAACAAATACCAATATCACCTTTAGCCTCTCAATCGCCTGATACCCCATATTCTAAAGCGTGCAATATTACAGGTCAAATGGTAAAATAGACAAGTGCAAATTCTGACCACTCCTCATCCTTTCCTGAAGCACGTAGCCAAGCCACTCGCTTCCTGGGACAAAAAAACCGCCAAAGAGGTCAGGGAAATGGAAACCATCCTCAAAAAAACCACCAACCCCAAGGGTGTCGGTCTGGCCGCCACCCAGGTCGGCCTGGACAAACGCCTCTTTATTCTTCTCGACGAAAAGAACAAAAAAACCAAAGTCTTTATCAACCCCCAGATCGTCTCCGCCAACAAAAAAATGCTCTCCTCGGTCTACAAGAAGAAAAAGGACCGCTGGCTCGAGGGCTGTCTCTCCATCCCCAGGCTCTGGGGCTTTGTCGACCGCCACTACTCAATTACCCTCAAGTACCAAGAGGAGAGTACCCTTAAAACCGTCACCAAAGATTTCTCCGCTGTCGAGGCCGCTTATATTCAGCACGAAATCGACCACCTCGACGGTATCCTCTTCACCGATCGCATCCGGCAGCAAAACGGCCTGATCCTGCGCGAAACCGAAGACGGCCTCACCCCAATCATCCTTTAGACCCAAACCATAAAAAACCCCGGCCAGACACCTGGCGGAGGCGTTGTCGCCGTCACGATCAAGACCACCACCAGACCAACTGTCCACAACAAGTGCAAACTGGTGGATAAGATCAGTAGCCACAGCGGAACTTCAATTTTCCGTTTCATTGTCTCATCTCCTTTTCAAAGATCTTTATTTCCTCGTGCCTCCGCAAAACGGGGTCATAAGAAAATATTGAAACATATCATACAACATTCGTTTTAGAACTTACTAGAGTGTTAAAATAGCCTCATGAAACCAGCCAATCTTGTCTACTTCGGTTCCCCTGCTTTCTCCGCCGAAATCCTAACATCCCTAATAAGTTCCTCCTGGGACGGTGGCCCAAGCGAACCGGTTGAGCGCGGTGCCGATTCCCAAATCGGCCCAAAGGGACTCCTCCCAGGTGAGACGAAAATCAACATCGTTGGCGTGGTCACCAGCCCCGATAAGCCCCAGGGCAGAAAACAAGTTCTTACCCCCTCACCCGTTTCGCAACTGGCTGCCAAATACGACCTGCCCGTCTTCAAACCGGAAAAACTGGACCCCGCCAATCTCCGCCACCTCAAACTGCTCAAACCGGATCTTTTTCTGGTCGTTGCCTACGGCAAAATCATCCCCAGCTCCTATCTGACCACCCCTGCCAGCGGTACCTTTAATACTCATTTTTCTCTTCTGCCTAAATACCGCGGCGCCCTCCCCGTCAGTGAAGCCCTCAAAAATGGAGACCAAGAAACCGGCGTCAGCCTGATGGCAATGGATGACCAGTTAGACCACGGACCGATTATTTCTCAAAAAAAAGTTAGTATTGATATAAACGACAATTGTGAGACCTTGACCACCAAACTTACCCAAGCCGGGATCAAACTTTTAAGTGACTATTTACCCCGCCTCGCGGGAGGCAGTTTCACCACTATCCCCCAAAAAGAAAGCCAGGCCACCTCTACTCCCTCGATCAAAACCCGCACCCGGCAGAACGCCTTCGTCGACTGGCAGACAATCCAGGCCGCCCTGGCCGGGACCGCTGCCGCCACTACCCACAACCTTATCCGCTCGAACAACCCCGACCCTAGCGCCTGGACCAAAATTCCCGAATCCGCCTCTGGCGAAAACAACCTTGAGATCAAAATCATTGAAACCACTCTTCTCGGGGATAAACTGGTCATTAAACTCGTTCAACTTCCCGGCAAATCACCAATTACCTGGAGCAGTTTCACCAGCGGCCACCCTCAATGGCGCTCCTGAAGCGACAACAGCAAATTTAGGGCCCCGGCCGGGTTCCTGGCCCCAGTCAATTTTTCCGGATCCAGCAAACGGCGATACTTCGTTGCCACCATCAGATGACCGTCACCCACCCCCAGCAAAAGCGAGTCGTTCTCCAAACCAACTATTAACCGAATCTTGCCCACCGCCACCCCCCCGCCGTCATTGACTTCAATGACGTATGGCCTTGTCCCGGCCCCCACCCTGATCTCACTCCCACCGATGCCCTCGTCGAGTCTCTCGTGTTTATCTTCATCGGTGATCATCTGCAACCAACCGCTCTTGTCCCCCAGAACCAAGCCATCAGTGAGATCAAGCTCCACTATTAAATCCGCCTCACAATCAGTCAGAAACTCTACCGCCTCAGCGGTGCCCCGATCCAGCTGACCAAACATCTCGGCGGGCAGACTGTGGCAAAAAGCCGCCAGCGGTAGGACCAATCTTTGGAGGTTGCCTCCATAATCATAAAAGATTTCCAAACCCGACGGCTGACAAATGACCTTGAACAAACTCTCCCCGCCGTACAAAGCCTCGATCGCGGTGATATCGCCGCGGTCATCGGCCACCGTCGCCCGGAAACCGCCCAACGCCGCCGTCGACTCCAGCTCGAACAGCCGGCTGGTCCCACCCACCGAAATAGCGCTTCTGATTGTCCGCTGATCCTTTATTTCGGTCGCCATCTCAAAATCCCTCCCCCCTGATGAAGTTTTTTATTTTCGCCAAACCCGCCTGGTCATAAAAATCACCCTCAAGTAGCCCCAAATTCACCTTCAACGATTGGCCCATACCCACCACCCCGCCACTATCGCCAACACCAACATTGAGTCTGCCCCTGTCCGCCTCAATCCTAGCCAAAAAATAGACCCGGCCGATCTGGACCCCG
>DATDRC010000082.1:0-6055 GCA_035291985.1 Patescibacteria group bacterium | reverse complement strand
CGAGTCGGCCGCGGCCACCACCGCGGCCGACCAACCCCCGGAGAGGTTTAATATCGCCACTCTCTGGGACTTCGATACCCTCGCTCGACCAATGAGATATCTCCTGCAGTATTACCATGGTTTAACTCCACAGGGGTTTGCCGATTACGGTAATGTTGATGCCCTCTACGTTTTTGCCCCGGAAGACCGCGATATTAATAAACCCGAAGTCTGGGAACTCAACACCTTTATGCCATACCAGGTCACCGTCCTTACCTCACCATCTGCCCGGTACCGTCTCTACAAACTGACCAAATGAAAAACTGGAAAATAATTTTCCCCGGACTGTTATTTATTCACTTACTACTCCTTATCGTAACTCGTTTTACCGCCTGGCCGGAAATGCTCTTTTGGCCGTATCTAATTCTTAAAGGCTGGCTGCCCTATCGCGATATCGGCATTGCCCACTCGCCGCTTTTGGTTTTGGCTTTGACCGGATTCTACAAAATTGCCGGGGTTGGGATACTACAGCAACAGATTTTCAGTCGGGGGTTGGCCTTGTTGACCGATATCGTTATCTTTTTTGTCTTGAAGCGACTGTTCAACCTCAAGACCGCGCTCCTGGCTCTATTTTTCTATATCTTTTTTCAGGTCTATTACGACGGCAACGGTATCTGGTTTGATCACGCCCTGACCATCTTTCCGATTGCCATTTTTTACTTTCTCGATAGAAAGAATTATTTTTTTGCCGGTATCTTTTGGGCATTGGCCTTCTTTACCAAACAAACTGCCTTCTGGTTTCTGTTGCCGATTCTTTTGGCCAAGCCAAGTCGCGCATTTATCAAAGGCGCTCTCTTTGTCACCGGGTTATTTTTTCTCGCCCTCTTCGTCAGCGGACTTCAAAACGATTACCTGGATTGGACGATTGGATTTGGCGTCGGCACCCTTCCCGGCCTTGCCGGAAAGCTAAGCAGTTTCCGTCTTCTCCTCGCTTCTCTTTTCCCCTATGCCATCTTTCTGCCCCTTTTTCTAAAGCAAGAAAAACAAGCTTTCTCTCTGCTCATTTGGTCGATCGCCGCCGCCATGGGCACCCTGCCCCGTTTTGAACTCTTTCACTTTCAGCCTGCTCTGCCTTTTCTTAGCCTCGCTTTCGCTCTTTCCCTGAAAAAACCAACCTGGCTGACTTTTCTTATTATTCTCACGACCTCGGTCCTCGTCGGTCGCGGCCTAGCCAAAAATCTTTTTAAGCAAGTTCGTTTCCAGGAGGACCGGGACAAAGAAGTTGTGAAAGTGGTTGGCGATCTGACCGAGAGCGGTGAATTTATCTTCGTCACCAATTACTGGGACAATCTCTATCCCCTGACCGGCACCCTGCCCGCTACCCACCCCTTTATTCCTCAGCTCACCCAGTATCTCTCCCAACCCGGTTTTGAAGACGAAAATGTCACCGATCTAACAACTAACCCGCCCAAAGTCGTCGTTCGGGGACAGTTCACCGGAGCAAGCGACCCCTTCCGATTTGAGAAAATCAACGCGTTTTTAGATAATCACTATCAGGTCATAACTACTGTTGATGGTATTGATATCCTGACACCAACCAGATGAAAAAACTTATTTCTATCATCATCCCGGTCTATAACGAAGAAAAAAGCATCAGTGAATGCCTTACCTCACTACAGGGTCAGACCCTGCAGGGAGGAGAGGTCATCGTCATCGATGACGGCAGTACCGACCATACCGTCGAACTGGTTAAGAAATTTGAAGTTACCCTTCTCAAGCAAAATCACCAAGGCCCCGGCGCTGCCAGAAATCTCGGTGCCAAAAAGACCAAGGGCGATATCCTCGTCTTTGTCGATGCTGATATGACTTTCGCTCCCGACTTCGTCGAAAAATTGATCGCACCCATCCGAGAGGGGAAAACTCAAGGTGTTTTTAACACCGACGAATATGTTAGTAATTATCAAAATGTCTGGTCTCACTGCTGGAATTTAAATCAAAATTTAACCTCAAACAGGAGAATGAACCCCAAAAGTATCCACGACGTCAGAGACTTTCGGGCCATCACCAAACGAGAATTTAAAAAAGTCGGCGGTTTCTCGCTAACCGGCTATACCGATTCCAGAACGCTTGCCGAAAAATTGGGTTATCTTCCCACCCCCGTAGCCGGAGCGGTTTCCTACCACGCCAACCCCGATTCTCTGCCTGAAGTTTTCCTTCAGGCCCGCTGGATCGGCCGCCGGCCAACCCGTTTTGGCCTTATTGGCAAACTCCTCAACTTTATTCGTTACAGTCTGCCCGTTTCTGTCATCGTCGGGATAATCAAGGAAATTTTTTACCAACGCGCCGGCTTTCTTCTCTTCAAGGTTGTCTACGACTTCGGCTTTTTCAGCGGCATTATTACCAGTCTGATTGGCGCGAGCGCCAAGTAGGCGTCCGGTATACAATCGAGTTAGAGCTATGTTAGCCATCCCCCTGTTCATCCTTGCCCTCGCCCTCCGCTTGATCGCTTCCGGACAAAGTTTCTGGCTTGATGAAGGCGCCTCTATTTTCCTTGCCCGTCTGCCACTGCCAAATCTCTTCACCGCCCTCGCCGGCGACTTTCACCCGCCCCTTTTCTATCTCCTGCTCCACTTTTGGCTGTTTATCCTGCGAAGCCTTGGCGCAGTAGGACCATCCGAGTGGTTGATTCGCCTCCCGGGCATTATCTTCGGGGCTTTCACCGTCCCAGTTCTGTACCTTCTCGTCAAAGAAATCGTTGGCGAAAGTAAAACCAAACTCGCCCTCACCGCCGCTTTTCTTCTCGCTCTTAACCCACTTCATATCTACTACTCGATCGAACTGCGGATGTATTCGCTAAACACCCTGCTTTCCGTTCTCTCCTGGCTCTACCTTGTTCGGGGAGCCAAAGACAAAAAGAATAACCACGCCCCCTGGCATTTTTACGTTCTCTTGACACTGCTCAATCTCTACACCTTCTACGGCACTATCTTTAACCTCACTGCCCAGGCCGTTTTTATCTTCTTCCTTCATAAAAAGAAAATCAAGCCTTTCATCATCAGCAACTTTTTCGTTTTTCTCTTCTTCCTCCCCTGGCTGCCAACACTGACCAAGCAAATCGCCGGTGGCGGCTATCTGACCCGGGCCCTGCCGGGTTGGGAGCAGCTTTCCGGCAACCTTTCCTTGAAATCATTGGCTTTAATTATGGCCAAATTTACTTTTGGCCGCATCAGTTTAGCCAACAAAAGCGCTTATGCCCTCTTCGTCGTTGGCATCACCCTTTACTTCTTTTTCTGTTCTCTCCTGGCGCTCCATAAAAAGGAAAACCGTCCTTTCCTGGTCTGGTTCTTCGTTTCCCTTTCGGCCGCCATTCTCGTCAGTTTGAAGGCGCCCGTCTTGGGCTATTGGCGCCTTATCTTTCTCATCCCGGCTTTCGTGACCATCATCGCCGTTGGTCTCTCTGTCCTTTCCGGCGGTTCCTTTTTCTTTAATTTCTTGGTTGTTTCGACGATCTTTATGTTTGGCAATCTCGTCTTTTGGACCTCGCCCGCTTTTCAGCGCGAAAACTGGCGGGCTGCCGCCAAGCTCATCTCCATCGACCGTTCGCTCGCCATCGTCAACTTTCCCGATATTTTCGCCCCCCTGAAATTCTATGCCCCTCAGGTTTTCTATTACCCCTCCCAGGAGGCCCTGGGCAGACCGCGGGCCGACCTCGACCAGACTCTGCCACTGGTTCTCAAAGGCAAAGAAAGAGTCTTTGTTTTTGACTACCTTTCCGACTTGACTGACCGCGGCCGGTCGATCTTGCTCTGGTTAAAACGAGCCGGGCTAATTCAGGGAAAAACCCATGATATTCCCGGCGTCGGCTTTATTTACGAATTTTCTGCACCTTGAACACTTATGAAAATCGCCATCGACATCTCCCAAATCATCTATGGTACCGGTGTCTCCGTCTACACCAGAAATTTAGTTAGTCACCTGGTCAAGCTCTACCCCCACGATGACCTCCTCCTTTTTGGCGGTTCCCTCCGTCGCCGCCGCGAACTGTCCATTTTTACCAGCCGCCTCAAAACCAGATCAAAGTTTTACTCCCTGCCGCCCAAGTTCGTCGATCTGCTCTGGAACACTTTCCATATCTACCCGATCGAAAAAATCATCGGCCAGGTTGATGTCGTTCATACTTCTGACTGGGCCGAACCGCCCAGTAAACTGCCAAAGGTGACGACCGTTCACGACCTCATTCCTTTCAAATATCCCCACACTACCGAAGGGGGGGTCCGGGTGGCCCACAAAAAACGTCTCGCCTGGGTCAACAAAGAGAGTGCCGTCATTCTGGCCGTCAGCCAGTCGACTAAGGTAGACCTCATTGACCTCCTTAAAATCGACGAAGAGCGGATTGTCGTTACTCCCGAAGGCGTTGAAAGTTTCTACAAGCCCCAACCGCCTTCTCTCATCGAAACCGTCAAACATCGCTATCACCTCGACGGCGATTACCTCTTTTCTCTTTCCACCCTTGAGCCCAGAAAGAATCAAGCCCGCCTGATCGAGGCCTTCAAAATTGTTCGCGAGCATTTCCCGGGTCTCAAACTCCTCATTGGCGGTCGGACCGGCTGGGGTGAAGTTGTCCGCCCGATTGACGGCGTCATCATGCCCGGCTATGTTCCCGACGCCGATTTACCCGCCCTTTACTCCGGTTGCCTAGCCTACGTTCTCCCCTCCCTTTATGAAGGTTTTTCCTTGAGCCACCTCCAAGCGATGGCCTGCGGCGCCTCGGTGGTCGGCAGCCAGGTCTCCTCGATGCCCGAAGTCATTGGCCAGGCCGGCATCCTCGTCGACCCCATCAGCGTCGGTGGCATCGCCAAGGGTATAATCAGGGCCATTAAAGACAAAAGGGTCTTTGGTCAGAAAGCGATTAAGCGGGCCGCCCTCTTCTCCTGGGATGAAACCGCCCGACTGACCCACGCGGCCTATGAAAAAGCGACGCAGTCGTCCCGAGCGAAGTCGAGCGACCTAAACAAATAATAATAATGAATATTGGATTTGACATCAACGAAGCCAACATTGGCCAGCGGGTCGGCGTCAATCAGGTTGCCTTTGCCGTCTTCAAGGCGACAGCGACCACCTTACCGCCGGGGGACCGAATCATCGCCCTCACCAAAGAGCGGCCCTTACCCGACCTGCCTTCTCCCTCAGAAAAATTAGCTTATGAAATCTTTGGCCCCAAGAAAATGTGGGTCCTCACCGGCTTGACCAAACGCTTGTTCTTCAATAAACCGAAAATCGACGTTCTGTTTTCGCCCAGTCACTACACGCCGCTTCTTTCGGCCGTCCCCTCGGTGATCTACCTCATGGATTTAAGTTACGAGCGTTTCGGCACCGACTACTTTACCGCCTACGACATCAACCAGCTCAAACGTTGGACCCCGCTTTCCATCAGGAAAGCCAAACGCATCCTGACCATTTCCGAGTTTAGTAAAAGTGAAATCGTCAACCTCTACCACACCAACCCCGATAAAATTTCCGTCGTCTATCCCGGCTTCGACCGTGATACCTATCACAGCAAGATCCCGATGACCAAACAAATTCAGGTTCGCAAGAAATACGGTATCTCGGGCAAGTACCTGCTTTACGTCGGCACCCTCCAGCCCCGGAAAAACCTCAACCGGCTCGTCGAAGCCTTTGCCAAATTGAAAAACAAACAAGTCAAGTTAGTCATCGGCGGCAAAAAGGGCTGGCTCTATGACCAGATCTTCGACCAAGTTAAAGGTTTAAAACTGGAAAACCGCGTTCTTTTCCTTGGCTTCGTTCCCAATGAAGACTTACCCGGACTCATCAAGGGTAGTCTTGCTTACGTTTTACCCAGTCTTTATGAAGGCTTTGGCATGCCGCCCGTTGAAGCCCAGGCCGTCGGCGTTCCGGTCGTCGTCAGCCGGCTTTCGTCCCTGCCCGAAGTTGTCGGCGCCTCCGGCATCTATATCGAAAACCCCCATTCCGTCGACAGCATCAAAGTAGCCTTGGAGAAAGTCCTCTCCCTGACAAAAAATGACCGCCAAGCCATCATCGAGGTTGGCAAGGAAAA
>DATDRC010000081.1:0-4197 GCA_035291985.1 Patescibacteria group bacterium | reverse complement strand
GACGAAATAATAATCGCTATAGCGGAAGAAATAATCAGAGGGCGCCGGAGTGAAGTTTTCAATTTTGACCAGGGCGGGCGGATGGCTACTGGGGCTGACGGTAATCAGGAGATTGCTGCCGATGGCCGCGCCGATGGCGGTGTTGTTTTGTTTTTGGCCCTCCTCCGGGAGACTGGTGCTGACCAGCAGGGTGGCATAAAGATCGGTGGAGGCTGTTTGGTAGGGAATATCGAGCGAGAGAATCAATTGGCGGCTTTCATTGGCCCCGAGGGCGAAGGGTTCGTTCAACTGCTCCTTCGAATTTTTTAGGGAAAAGTACTTCAGCCACTCCGGCCGCTGGTTGGGCTTGAGAACGGGCCGGCCGGAGGCGTCGCTACCGCTGAAAGGAATGACGCGGGCGACCAGGGTGACTGGATCCTGACCCAGGTTGGTGAGTTTATAGACCTGACTGACGCTCTTGCCGGGAGCGATGGTGGCTTCGAAAAGGGAGGGGGTGAGTGACAGACCGAGCGCTTGCCCGTGAGTAGACGAAGTAGAAAGGAGTAAGTAGAAAATAATTAGTAGAAAAGTGAAGAGTTTTTTCATAGATTAGAAGGCGGGCAGGGCGATAAACTGAATGTTATTTTGATACCGGCCGCTGGTTTGGGAAGGGGGAACATTGAGGCGAAAGGTGAGTTTGGCGGTGGCTTTTTCGCTTCTACCCTGGCGGGACATGATGACGACCGGATTTTGATTGGCGGCGTTATTGGCGAAGGGCCGAAAGTAGGTGGCGTCGGCAAATTCAGTTTGGTCGGTGTCGGGACCGATCAGGTTGTAGCCGAAGCCATAAGCGATGCTACTGGTCCAGGGACTGGCGTGGGTTGGGGTGCATTTGTCGCTTGGGTTGCAGGCGGTGTCGGGGATGGTGCTGTTCGGTTTGGCGGTCAGGGGATGGTCTTCGATGGCGCTGACGCTATAGCCGTGGACCCCGGCGCCATTGACGGTCAGGTCGAGATTGTTGCCGGCGAAGGTGGCCGGTTTGACCGTACCAAAGTCGACGACAGCGGTGGAGATAGTCAGGGCAAAAGGCTCGGTGGTGGGCAGGTACTGGAAACCGATGCGGGTGCGGTAGCCGGCTCCGGTAAACTCGCCCTGAAGAGTTTGGCCAACGGTATCGGTCAGGCGGACAGTGGTACCGGTTTTGGTACCGCCGCCGATAGTGATCGTGCCCATCTTGATGATGTAGTCGCCGCCGGTCATTTCTGTGGCCAGAGCGAGGCGGGGGGAGAGGAGGAGGGAGAGAAGCGTGGCTACTAGATGTAGTTTGTTAGTAATTTTCATTGGTTTTGATCGCTTTAGTTAGGAGATTGTTATATTCTTATATAGTTGTGGGTGAAAGGTTGATATAGTTGGGTTTGTGGTCAGAGAGTCTAATAAAAAGCGAAGCCTTATTCTTCCGAAGCTTCGTCAATTTCTTTTTCCAGGATGCCGGCCGACTGGTGGAGGGTGACGAGATCCTGGTGGAGGTTTTTTAGTTTTTGCTGGAGAGCGTAGGGGAGTAAATTACTGCTGATGATGAGGCTGGTTGTATCCAGAAGGTTAATCAGGGTGGGTTTGGCTTTGGTGGAGAGCCAGATCAAGGTTTCGGTTTCTTCGCTTTGGATAATGTGATCGAGAAGTTTGATCTTGCCGGCTTCCGCCTGTGTTTGGAGAAACTTACGGCCGAAGAGGCTGGCGAGCGGGGTGATCAGAAGAAGGCTGGTCAGATTGATGAGAGCGGGATTATCAAAGTCAAAGCGGAGGTTGAAACTGAAAAAGAGAACCAGAAGGAGGCTGATGACGATGGCGGCAGTAGGCTCAAAGAGAAGGCTCACGGCAAAGAGGAGAAAGTAGAGGAGAAAGAAAAGCGGCGAGTGGATGCCGCCGGTGGTGATGACTAGGAAGAGAATGAGGATGGTAAAAATGACGGCATCCAGAAGAGCGGCCAGGCGCGCTTTGGGACCGCCGATGAACTTGGCGGCGAAGTAAAAGAGGAGCAAAAGGCCGACGGCCTGGAGGTTGTAGGGAGTCAGGCTGGGATTTTGGGTCCAAAGGAAGGTGAGGGCGACAGAGAAGACCAGAAAGAGGGTGTGAAAGAGTAAACCGGTCATAATCTTCACTGTACTACATGTTAAAAACAAATAACAATTGCAATAGTTTGTTGTAAAGATGTCACTATATAATATTAACTGCTAACATTATTGGCTTCGGTCTTGTTATCACTAGTTGGTATTGTGTTGATTTGCTTTGAGGCGGGTTTATGCTAGAGTTATTTGGCGGTGAGGCAAAAAATCGAGAAACTACTGAAAAAATTCACCTGGGTTGACTGGTTACTGGTTGGTCTATTAGGCGCCGGCCTGATCTACTTATCTTTATTTAGTCTGGCGTTATGGCAAAGACCAAAGCAGTCAGTGGAGTATCTGGCGGCCGGGGACGGTTCCGACCAAAATGGCAATAACGTTGAAGTTTGGGTAGATATCTCGGGAGCGGTGGTCAGCCCCGGGGTCTATCAATTGGTCAATGGTGATCGAATTAAGGACGCCCTGGTGGCGGCCGGGGGACTGACCGGCCTGGCGGATCGGGATTTTGTGGCAACGACGATTAATTTGGCGGCCAGGGTGAAGGACGGTGACAAAATCTATATTCCGGCGGCGGGTGGCGAGGTGGCTGGCGCCGCGACGGGGAGAGTCAACCTAAACAAAGCCACGACCAACGAACTTATGAGCCTAGACGGAATTGGAACAGCGAGGGCGCAGGCGATTATCGATAGCCGGCCCTATGCGGCGGTGGCTGATCTGGTCGCCAAAAAGGTTATCAGCCAGGCGATATTTGAAAAAATCAAAGATAAAATAGCCGTCTATTAATGAAATGGCGCCTGGCGGTTTTGGCTTTGGTGTTATTCTCACGCTTATTTTTCAATTTGGCGGTGACGAGCCGGTACCGGTTGGGGGAGCCGGTCAGGGTCAGATTCGACAATTACAAAATAGAGCGATCCGGTTCAGAGTGTATCATCAGCAGAGGAGTTTTTTGGTTGAAAAATGACCAGGTTTGTAGTTTGAAACAGGCGGGGGCCGTCGCTGTTTCTGGCACCTTCCGCGCCAGTTTGATAGATAGACTACTGGGGCGGGTTTGGCTAGAAGAATCAAGCCATTATACGATTGAGACCGCTGGGGAGTCGGAAAAAACGGTTTCGGATGGTCGTCCCGCGGGAATACGCGGGATCTCCGCTTCGCTTCGAGATGGGGCGGAAAGGGTAGCGAATTTTCGGGCAAAATTAAGTGAGACGACCTTGGCCCGATTACCGTCGCCTGAAGGTGAGCTGGTTTTGGGGATAGTGATGGGCTACAAAAGCGTTTTACCAAAACTGTTTTACGATCAATTAGTCAGATCCGGGACGGTTCATATTGTCGTGGCCAGCGGCTATAACGTCATGGTAGTAGCCGGATTGGCGCTTTCGGCCATGCTCTTGTTTTGGCGGCGCAGAGTGGCGACACTGGCGGCGATTAGCGTCGTCTGGCTGTATGTCCTTCTGGCCGGAGGTGAAGTTAGTCTGCTGAGGGCGGCGGTGATGGGAAGCGTGGTCCTGATCGGACTGGCCTGGGGAAGGAGCTCCCGGATTATTTGGAGTCTGGTCTTGGTCGTGGGAGCGATGCTGATCATGTCGCCGCTACTGATCGAGAACATCAGCTTTCAACTTTCAGTCGCGGCGACGTTTGGAGTGGCGGTGGTGGGACCATTTCTGAAAGATGGGTGGGGTAGAGACGATCCGGTTGATGTGACGACAACTCTGGGAGCACTGCTGATGACCGCCCCCTTGATCTGGTGGCATTTTGGCCGGGTGAGTTGGATTTCTTTGCTAAGCAACAGCTTGATCTTGCCGCTAATACCGCTAGTGATGGCGTTAGGAGGCATAACTATGGTCTTGGCGCTAGTGGTTCCGGCTTTAGCGACCGTTGTTTCTTGGCCGACTTATGCTTTAGCCCATGTGGTGGTGGTATTAATCGGTATTTTTGGATAAAGACTGATGAGAAAAGTTCTTTTTTGGTCAGTAGCAGTAACTTTCCTGCTCTTGGCTTGGGTAATCGGGCAGGCGCCCGACGGCAAATTGCATCTGGTCTTTTGCGATGTCGGTCAGGGGGACGCCGCCTTGGTAATCAAAGGGAGTTTCCAGATGCTGAT
>DATDRC010000080.1:0-4957 GCA_035291985.1 Patescibacteria group bacterium | reverse complement strand
CTAGCGGGATTAGTTTTTAGATCAGAGATCGATACGTAAGTCATAGCCACATTCTAACCAATAAACAGGTCTTTTGTCAAGACCAGATTACTGGTCTTTCCCGCTGGAACGCTCTTTTTCCGGAAAATACTTACTAAAACGTCAAATTTTGTTCATTGTTTCGCTTCCTTAAACTTTTCCAAATTCATTATGGGCTTAAAGCGTCCGCAAACTCCGCAGTTGCCCATACTCGATACTAGAACCTTGGGAAGTGGGCCAAGTTTCTTTACGGCACAACTCCGACAGAGGTAAAGTGGAGGTTTTAATGTTTCTTTGCACATAGTTTATGATCTCATTCTCCCTCGACCAGCCATTTTTATTTTGTGCCTAGATTAAAATTCCCGAATTTTTCTGGTTGTATTTTAATATCACTATATGGAAATAATCAAATTGCTGGCGGTATAGGTAAAATTGATTGAAAATACGGGCTTTGCTTGCTGAGAACGAATTTTAGTACTAGGTTTTTTGGGAAAGTATATAATCGCCGCGTGTCGCTAAAGGAAAGAATTGTCGAGCAGATAGTGGACAGTGTGGAGGCCCCAGTAGTGAATTGTAATATAGGAGCGATGGTGCCATGTGGGCCGTATGAAATCCGTCAAGCCTTAAATCTTGAAGGACTAGTTGAAATTACGCCGAGGAACAAAGCGGCTTGTGAAAATTTCTCTGTAGAAAAGGCGCAGATTTTTTACAATGAGGCCGGTGAAGCCATTGATTACTCTTTGCCATGGTGTGATCCGGATGTAATTTTAGACTTTGCGATCACCGCGGGGCTAGTTCTTTACGGAACTGATCCAGCCTCCTTACTGGTTGGAACTGGTCATCTAGCAGATGGCGTCCAGCCGTGGGAAGAAATAGAACAGGGTTTTAACGATTTGGTCTATGTGGCGAGGAAGTTGAGCCGAGAGTTATTGCCGCCAGATCCGATATATGGTGATGGTGCCAATAGGTACGAGGTGTTTTGCCTTTGTCTCTGCAAGAATTCGGCTTGTAGCGCGTTTGGAGGTGAAGTTAAATTGTCACCGCTGCCACTGATCAAGGGAACCGGGGAGGGTTAAGGCTAATGACCAGGTTGCTGGCGGTGTAGACAGACTTCACCCGGAAGTGAGGGCTCATTTTGGCGACAAAGTTATCTGTTTGCAATTTGAAGTCATCCCAATAGAGGCGATTGATGAGCAGGTGGTCGCAAAGCGACTTCATTTTGGCCAGGACCTTGACCTCAGCAAAACCGGGGGGCGTCTGGTGGCCTTGATAACAGTCGACCAGGATGAGGGAATGATGCTCCTTGGCTTGCTTGATATATTCGACGGCATCCTGATTAACGATTTTTAGATTTTTCACTTGGCCAAGACCGAAATGCTTCCGGGCAATGGCAATCATGACGGGGTCAATCTCGACGGCGGTTAAGCGGGCCAAGGGGTAACGATGACGGAGGTACTTGATCACCGAACCCCCGCCCAGACCAAGTAACAAGACGCTTTGGGGGACATAGCCTTTGGGGAGCAGGTTCTTGATACCAAGATCAAAAATGCCAACCATAACGCTCCCCGACTGGGTCAAGCCGCTAACGTCGAGACGGAGATCCTGCGCAAAGCGAATGAGTTTGATATCACCGTTGAAATCCGAGGGGTAGATTTTGATTGTTTCAGGAGTAAAAAGGCTGACCAGAGACATGGCCCTATTCTACTGCCCGCCGGCGACAAGCTCGCCGCGGATTTGGCGGGCAAGGTCGCCCCAGGCTTGGTAACGGAGGTTCAATGGATATTTGGTCAGGTTAACCGGTTTTATTTTATTAGCGATATAGCCGGCGTCGAGCAGGGCGGCGGCGGCCAGGTCACGCTCTAAGATGGACTCCGCTCCCGTCAAAAGGGCGGCCAGACGGATGCCATTTCGTTCGGCCATGACAATGGTCGAGTAACCGGCGCTATCGGTGTAGGCGATTTTGCCGCCGAAAACACCGGGATAAATGCCAAGAAGACCATTCCAGTTGGGCAAGTAATAACGGCCGTGGGTGGTGTCTTTGGCGATATCCTGGCGATCGGAAGCGGCGGCGGTTAGAATCTCGGGATAGTTTTTGACGGCGTTATCGACCAATTTGGCGACGTCAATAAGAGTAGAGTATTGGTCGTTATCGTCAAGGCCATCGGGGTTAGCAAAATGACTGGCGGCCATTTTTAAAAGGGAGGCTTTTTGGTTCATCAGAGAAATAAAGTCGGAAAACCGGAGACCATTTTGGAAAGCGACGCCTTCGGCCAGGGTGGCGGCGGCGTCGTTGGCCGAGGTAGCGATAGCGGCCCGAAGCAGGTCGGTCAGTGGCAACTGCTCCCCCACTTTCAGGCCAAGGATAGTCGGGACTTTGTCAACGGAGGTTTTGGTGGCCGTCAGCAATTGATCGGGAAAACCAAGATCGAGGGCGACCTGACCGGTCAAAAGTTTGGTGAAGGAAGCCGGAGAAATCCGCTCGCCCTCTGCTTTGGCGGCATAAACCCGGCCGGTATCAAGATTAAAAACCAAGTAGTGGGGGATGGGGGCGAGAGAATCGAGAGTGGCGACGCCGGAAAAGTTTAGCGGCAAGGCGGGGGAAACTTTGGTGGCGATTTTTTCGGTGAGGTTGGGGGTGAAATCAGTTGCGGGCGAGAGGAGCTTTTTTCCAGGCCAGAAAAAGATGAGCGAGAAACCGACAAAAAAGGCGATGGGAAAAAGCCACCACTTAGGCTGCACGGCCGATCACTTCCTTGCCCATGAAAGGCACGAGAACGTCGGGTACCTTGACCGTCCCATCGGCCTGCTGATAGTTTTCGATGATGGCGGCCAAAAGGCGTGGAGTGGCGGCGACGGTATTGTTGATGGTGTAAACATATTTCAGCTCGCCGGTTTTGCTGCGGTAACGGATATTGAGACGCCGGGCCTGGAAATCGTTGAAATAGGAGTCGGAGTGGGTCTCGCGGTATTTGCCCTGACCGGGGAACCAGGTCTCGATGTCGTATTTGCGCCGTTGGCCCGCGCCCATGTCGCCGGTGCACATCAGCAGGACGTGATATGGCAGTTTGAGGGCCTGGAGCAGTTCTTCGGAGTTAGCGAGCATGGCGTCGTGCATTTCGCGGGTCACTTCTTCATCGGCGACGGTGTAGACGACCTGCTCGACCTTGTTAAATTGATGGAGGCGGAAAATACCTTTGGTGTCCTTGCCGTAGGTGCCGACTTCGCGACGGAAACAGGGCGAGATGCCAACCATTTTGATGGGGAGATCTTTCTCATTTACCACTTCGTCCTTGAGGTAGGCGGTGACGGGGACTTCGGCGGTGCCGATCAAGCTCTGACCGTCCTGAGTTTTGTAGTGATCTTCCTGCCCCCAGGGAAAATAGCCGGTGCCCCACATGACGTCTTCATTGACCAGCCAGGGAACGGTCAGGGGCGTAAAACCCTTGAAAATCATGTGTTTGAGGGCGTAAGTAAGGACGGCGTATTCGAGAAGAACGAGGTCGTTTTTGGTAAAGAAGGCACGGTTGCCGGCAATCCTGACCGCCCGTTTGGTGTCCAGAAGATCGAGAGCCTCCATGATGACGTCGTGAGTTTTTGGCTGGAAATCAAATTTAGGAAGATCGCCCCACTTTTTCACTTCTTTATTGCCCGTTTCGTCCTGGCCGAAAGGCACATCGGACGCGGCCGGATTGGGAACCTGATACATCAGATCGAGAAAGGCTTTTTCGACTTGGGCCAGCTGGGGTTGCTGATCCTTGAGCTTTTCTTTTAACTGTCTGCCTTTGGCGATGGCCTCGGCAGACGGCTGGCCGCTTTTGAGACCGGCGGCGTGCTCGTTAATTTGTTGGCGCAATTCCTCGACAGCGCCGATGAGCTGGCGTCTTTCTTCATCGACACGAAGAACTTCGTCAACAATCTTGGGGTTTAGTTGTTTAGCGGCAATCGCTTTTTTGAGACCGTCGGCGTGGTCGCGAATGTATTTGATATCGAGCATATTGTCTATATTCTACAATGAGGGGAAAAATTAAAACATTCCGGTCGGAATTTAAGACCGTCTCCCCCGACTTTTTGTCGGGGGAGACTGGCTACGATGAGATTACTCTCGGCTAAAGAAGACGCCGATTGGTAAACCAACCGCTAGGCCGAGGAGAATTCCCAAAGGCAGGATTTGCCCCGTGATCACGCCACTGAGAATGGTGCTGGCGGCGCTAATTACGGAAAAAGCGGTTAGGGCCTCGGCTCGGACAACGGGTTTCTCTATCATGTTACTTGACAACCCCACGATGGAACCGCCGACAATTGCCAACAGTACTACCAAATGAGCGTTGACGGTAGCTGAGAGAACGACGGCTATTATGGTGACAAGCGCAACAACGAAAATCTTTTTAGCCATCTTTGGTTTCTCCTTCTTATGAAAACCGACCGGAATGTCAAAGGGCAACTAAACCCAGGATATTCTACTATTATAGGACTTGAAAAGCAACTAGAGGGCACTGTCTTTTTAAGCGGTTGATTTGTTGATAAAGTTTGTCCAATCTAGTGTTAGTTTTTGTCCGATGACAAGCTCTAAAGGAGTCTTGCCTCTTTTAAGCTTGTTTTTGGAATTTTCCAAAGGTTTGAATCGATAATTCATGACTATGAGATTAGTAATATTGACGGCAGATTTTAGGCTCCTAAGCCTCTTTAAGGTCTTTAAACGGGCGGTTAGGTAGGAGATGATGTTTTCTACGATGTTACTGGTGCTTGGTATTCTTCTGCGATTTACTTTGACTAAATGATGAGTGATTAAGGCCTCCCAGTGATCGTAGATCCACAGACAAGCTGATTGATGAGAGAGTGGTAGTAAAACTGAAAAGTTGGCAAACTCTGACTGTCTTTTTTGTGCTTGTTTGAGATCCTTGGCGTACAAAACTCCGCGGCATAAAGGCAGAAGAAGTTT
>DATDRC010000079.1:0-3179 GCA_035291985.1 Patescibacteria group bacterium | reverse complement strand
CTCACCTTTTCTCCAAACTAATCACATCATGAGCCCCGTTTTCCCGGCTCCCGCTGGCACTAATCTGGACGAATCTTGCCCTTTTCCATAACTCCTTAATATTTTTGGCCCCGCAGTAGGCCATCCCCGATCTGATCCCCGCCATCAATTGCAGTATCACTTCCTCTAGCGGGCCTTTATACGGCACCCAGGCTTCGACTCCCTCGAGATGTTTTAGGTACATCTTACCCTTATCTTCGGCATACCTTTTTAGATGGCCTTCTTTTTCCGCCGGCGAAGTCGAACCGTTATAGCGTTTATATTTCTTGTTTTTCCAAACCACGACTTCGCCGGGCGTCTCATCTGTTCCCGCAAATATCGAACCGGCCACAATCGCGCTGGCACCACTGGCCAAGGCCTTGACGATGTCCCCCGAGTTTCTAATTCCGGCATCCGGTAGGAAAGTTTTTTTTAGTTTTCTCGCCACCGGAGCCACTTCCCACAGAGAGGCTAGTCCCGGCAAACCGCACCCCGTTTTTATCCTGGTAGTACAGATCGAACCAGCCCCCACCCCCACCAGCAGGCTGTCGGCCCCGGCTGCATACAAATCTCTGGCACACTCAGCCGTGGCGACAATGCCGGAGATAATTACGATTTTTTTGCCAAATTTCCGCCGCAAAGCGCGGGTCGCCTCCAGTGTTTTTTGCATATGGCCGTGAGCTACATCCACATTTATCACCCCCGCCCCTGCTTTGACTAGCATCAGCGCCCTTTCCAGAAAACCTTCCTTCACCCCAATCGCCGCCGCCGCTATCACCCCGGCCTTGGCCACTTGTCTTACCTGATCCGCCTGCGCCTCCGGCCGGTCAAATCTGGGTAAGATCCCCATTCCTCCCAATTTCCCCATGGCCACCGCCATCTCCACGCCCGTAACCGTATCCATTTTCGTACTGACAAGCGGTAAATCAAGTTTCAGCCCCGGAGCAATCTCGGTCGAAACATCGACATCGGAGCGGGAGTCTATCTTGGAGTACTGGGGTACCAACAAAACATCATCGTAAGACAAGGCTAAAGGTAGGTCTTTGATAATCATAAAAAAACTCGCTCACTAATTAATAATCATTGGGCGAGTAACCTGTCCCTTCTCCTATCATAACATCCATTTTTTCAGCCGGTAAGCTAAAATAGCTTCATGGCGGTAACCCACGAAGAATTAGATCAATATACCTTAAGACTCTCTGGCCTACACGAAAAACTCAAGCCGGAGGATTTGTACCGGAAAAAAGAAGCGCTGGAGAAAGAAACCGCCGGCCCCGATCTTTGGCAGGACGAGGCCAAAGCCAAAAGTCTTCTCCAGGAACTCGCCCGCCTGAAATCATTGCTCGACGATCTGACTTCAGTCTCCGAAAACCTCAAAACCCTGGCCGATCTCACCAAGTTGGCCGAGGAAGCCAAAGACAGCAGTCTTAACTCCGATATCGAATCACTCCAACGGACGGTAGTTCGTCAACTCGACCGTCTGGAACTGGCCACCTATCTCTCCGGGCCCCACGACAAAAATGAAGCTATCCTCTCGATTCATTCCGGTCAGGGCGGCACCGAGGCCATGGACTGGGCGGCCATGCTCTCCCGGATGTACAGCCGCTATTTCGAGCGGAAAGATTGGCCCTACGAAATGGTCGCCTACTCGCCCGGTGAAGAAGCCGGCCTGAAGTCGGTCACCTATATCGTCCACGCCCCTTATTCCTTCGGCTATCTGAAAAATGAACGCGGCACCCACCGCCTCGTCCGGCTGTCACCCTTCAACGCCGACAATCTCCGCCAAACCTCCTTCGCCGGTGTCGAGGTCATGCCGGTCATGGAGGAATCAGCTGAAACAGTCATTCGCGATGAGGACCTCGAGTTCGAAGCTAGTCGTTCTTCCGGTGCCGGCGGCCAAAATGTCAACAAAGTTAGTACCGCCGTTCGGATCAAACATCTTCCGACCGGCATCGTCGTCGAAGCCCAAAGCCAGCGTTATCAGGAGCAAAACCGGAAGATCGCCCTCCAGCTTCTCAAAGCCAAACTCTGGGAGTTCGAAGAAAAAAAACGCCAGCAGGAACTGGCGAAAATCAAAGGCGCCCACACCGTCGCCGGCTGGGGGACCCAGATCCGATCCTATGTTCTCCATCCTTACAAACTAGTCAAAGACCTGCGCACCGAGTATGAATCGACCGATCCCGACTCGGTTTTGGACGGTGACTTGGACATGTTTATCGAAACCGAATTAAAGACTTTGTCTCCCTTGCCGGAATCTGCTAAACTCTAATTAGTTAACAATAGGCCTTCCATGGAACTCCAAAAGATCAACCTCGAAAAAACCACCCCTGCCGCCGATCCGAAAGTAGTACCGGTTCAGGAAGTCAAGCCGCTAATCACTAATGTCTCTATGAATTCTGATCCTTTCTTCACTCTGCCCAAAATTATTGGTTTAGTTGTTGTTCTTGTCCTGGGCTTGGGTAGCGGCTATCTCTTAAAGAACGGTTCCATCGGCGGCGTGATCAATACCGGGCCGGTTGTCTCCAGGAACGTCCCCGAAGCCGGCCTCAAGGAGGGCGACATCATCGGCGTTCAGGACGAAAAGACCTTCAAAGACAGCGTTACCGGCGTTCTCCACAAAGGCGGCATCGACGGCGAAGGTTCGCATCAACTGCTTCGCCCGGGCGGGGTCAGTCAAACCGTTTATCTGACCAGTTCCGTCATTGACCTCGATGAATTTGAGGGCCACCAAGTGACTGTCTGGGGTGAGACCTTCAAAGGCCAAAAAGCCGGCTGGCTGATGGACGTCGGCCGCGTCAAAGTCGAGAAACTGAACGCCCCCGACCCCGAGTAAAAGTAATAAGTTCGTTAGTGGTGCAGGGGTATCCAAAAAAACGCGCGCAAGCATGCCCCGGGTACTCTCCGAGCGGTCTGAGCACGATTTTTGATACCCCGAACCACAAGGACTTTACGGTATAATTTTTAGGATGATCGTTTTCGACCAGGTAACCAAGGTTTATCCGACCGGCAACAAAGTTTTGGATAACGTCAGCTTCCATATCAAAGAAGGCGAGTTTGTCGTCCTCACCGGGCCGTCGGGGGCGGGGAAAACCTCCATCGGCCGCCTCCTTATCCGCGATCTTCTCCCCAGTTCCGGCAGTATCAAGATCGAAGGCGTGGAA
>DATDRC010000078.1:0-2743 GCA_035291985.1 Patescibacteria group bacterium | reverse complement strand
GTATGGTGGGTGATGGTGCGGCGAGCCGATTCGATTTGAGCGGCGGAGACCCAGCCACACTCGAGAGCCTTGAGGCCATACTCGCCAAAGGCGATGGTGCTACCTCTGACGGCAGTTCCAGTCATGGTGCCCCGGAATTCTTTTCTATATTTTCGTCTGGCGGGTTGGAGCATAGTTGTTTATTTTTGTTTTAAGTTTTTGTATGGATCCCCGCTTTCGCGAGGATGACATGGTTAGGCGATGACTTCACCGGTATAAATCCAAATCTTGATACCGACGTAGCCGGAACGGGTCAGGGCCGGGCGTTCGCAGTAATCAATATTGGCACGGAGGGTTTGGGTCGGGATCTGGCCCTGTTTGTATTTTTCGCGGCGGCTAATTTCGGCACCATTGATACGGCCAGCGAGGGTGATTTTGATGCCTTTGGCGCCGGCGGCCATGACTTTCTCGATCGCCTGATTGACGGCCCGGCGGGTAGGATAACGGTGCTCCAACTGGTTGGCCAGTCTTTCGGCAACAAGAGCGGCGGAAATTTCCGGCTGAGCCACTTCAATTGGGTGAAGATTGATCTTCACCAGATTGATTTTTGCTCTTGGGGCGCGCTCACCGAGGATGAGGACGGTCAGCTCTCTTTTCAACTGGTCCAAACCGGAGCCGCCGCGGCCGATGACGACACCGGGCCGGCTGACGTGAACGTAAATATCAATGGTATTGATTGAGCGTTTGATTTCAACCTTGGTCAAACCAGCCAGGGTGAGTCGGTGTTGCAAAAATTGCCTGATCTTGTGCTCCTCGAGGACATTTTTGGCGTAGTCTTTGAAAGAGGTGTACCAAACCGATTTGGTCGGGAAGATGACGCCTGTACGAAAGCCGGTGGGGTTAATTTTCTGACCCATGTTATTTGGTTTTTGATTTAACTGCTGATTTTTTGGTCTCGACCGACCGGAGATTGATGGTCAGATGAGAAGCCGTGCGCTCGAAGGGTTTGTAGCGACTGCGGCCGCCCATCAGGCCCCGCTTTAGGACGCGGCCTTTGGTAGCAAAGGCAGTTTCGACAATTAAAGTCTGCGGATTGAGCTTGAGGTTGTTGGTAGCATTACCAATCGCTTGTTTCAAAACCTTGGCCACCGGGAGACTGGCGCGTTTGAAAGTAAACTGCAATTTCTCCAGAGCGCGCTCGGCGGGCAGACCAACGATGGTCTTGGCGACGAGATTCACCTTGCGGGGCGAATTGGTCAGATGGGATGCTTTGGCGGTAATTAACATGATTTAGGATTTAAGATTTATGAATTATGATTTTTCTTTTTTTATTTATATAGATTGCCACGCGAGTACGCTCGCAATGACGAGGGGTTTAGGTTTTGGTTAAGACGCGTTTGGTCATCTTGCCGTGGCCATGGAAAGTGCGGGTCGGGGAAAATTCACCCAAGCGGTGACCGACCATGTTCTCGCTGACAAAAACCTCTTTGAAGATCTTGCCGTTATGGACCAAAAAGGTTACCCCGACGAATTCGGGAGGGATCTGGCTGGCCCGAGCCCAAGTTTTGATGGGTTCTTTTTTGGCAGCGGTTTTTTGTTTTTCGACCTTTTGGATCAACTTTTCGTCGACGTAGGGTCCTTTTTTGCTACTTCTGGACATAGTTTAGCGGGCAGTACCTTTAATAATGCGCTGGTCACTGTATTTGTGCGGCTTACGAGTCTTTTTGCCCAGGGTGCGCTTGCCCCAAGGAGATTTCGGCGATTTCATACCGATACCGGAGCGACCCTCGCCACCACCGTGAGGGTGGCTTCGAGGATTTTGGGCGACTCCCCTGACCTGCGGACGCCGACCCAGGTGACGGGAGCGGCCGGCTTTGCCCAGATTTTCTTCTTTGTGGTGTTCGTTACCGAGAGCGCCGATGGTCGCTTTGGCATTGCCGTCGAGGAAACGAAGCTGGCCTGAAGGGAGCTTGACGATGACTTTGTCACCATCTTTACTTTGAATGAAGGCTGAGGCCCCCGCACTTCTGATCATTTGGGCACCCTTGCCCGGGGTAAGTTCAAGGTTGTGGAGCGGAGTACCGATGGGGAGGTGCTTCAGTAAATAGGCATTACCGGGTTGGATCTGTACGGCGGCTTTGGATGAAGCAATCACCTGGTCACCGGCTTTGAGCCCGGCAGGAGCAAGGATATAGTTTTTGACACCATTGGGATAGACTAAAAGAGCAATATCGGTGGTCCGATTGGGATCGTACTCGATGGCGGCGACACGGGCGGGCTGATCTTCCAGGCTGCGCTTCCAGTCGATAGCGCGGAGGAAACGTTTTTCCCGGCCGCCTTGGCCACGAACGGTTATTTTACCAGAAAAGTTCCTGCCTGACGATTTTTTGTTGATAGTTAGGAGTGATTTCATGGTTTTTTAGGTATTAAAGAGGGCTATTTTTTGACCTCCCTTAAGCCTGACGATGGCCTTTTTGAAGCCCGGGGTGGTGGTATATTTGCCGGTCTTGGCCGAGCGAACCGATTGGCTTTTGGCGCGCAGCGTATTAACGGAAACGACAACGACGCCGTAGAGCTTTTTGATTTCGTTTTTGACTTCGGTCTTGGTCGCGCGTTTGTCCACCTTGAAGGTGAAACGGTCGAGGGCGGTGGCGGCGTAGCTTTTTTCGGTAAAGACTGGTTTTAAAATCATCTGGTTTTGGCTTTTAGTAAAGGTAAAAGACGGGCGATGATGGCCGTGGCGGCGGCGGGGGTAAGGGCGAGA
>DATDRC010000077.1:0-6765 GCA_035291985.1 Patescibacteria group bacterium | reverse complement strand
AAAAATCAAGGTGGAAATATTGTGGGTAGCCAAGAGACCGCCGTAAGAGAGGCCGAGCAGGGCGGCCGTCTTCAAGTTCGGCTTTTTGAAGAGGCGCAAGAGAGCGAAAAGAATCAGGGGCAAGAAAACAAAGGCCCAGGTTTCCCCCATCGCCCCGCGGGAATAAAGATCGGAGGCGCGGTAAGGAGCATAGGCATAAGCGACGGCCGAGAGCAGACCGCCCCAGGGACCGAACAGCGAAGAGCCCAAAAGAAACATGGTCAGGTTGCCCAGAAGCAGGGGCAGAATAAAGCCGAGCTTCATGGCCGAGAAAAGCGACAGGCCGACGAAACGGGAGGCAGTCATCAGATAATAAGGCAGGGGGCCGTAATATTCAAACTGGGGGTAACCGTAGCGGTAACCCATATCCGGTACCCAGCGGCAGGGAAATTGGCCAGCGCGGAAGCATAATTCCATCTGGTAGATGCGCATCACCTGAAGGTCGTCGTGCATCGGGAAATAGCCCGGTCTGATCAGGGAAATGAAGGTGGGAATGCTGATGAGAACAACGAAAAGATAAAAGCGCCAATTCACAAGAACATTATAGCGGAAAGCAGGATCGAAGCCGGGAGGATGAGAAGTAAATGGCGGGGAAAAACGGCGGTAAAAGATAGCTGGGCGAGGACAAAAACTGGCCAGAACCAGAGGCTGAGCAGGGCCAGACTGAATTTTTTGCGAATGAAGAGAATAGACGGACTAATTAGACCCAGGCCAATAAGAAGCGGCCAGGTGAGACGCCACTCCCCGGCTGGGATAATCCCCTGATTATCCCACCAAGTATGCCAGCGATTGGCGAAAATCAAATCCCAAACGGCAAAGGGAGCGATTTGCGGACTACCGGCCCACCAATTGAGAACATAGCGCTGGTAGCGGGCAAATTCGAGGAGGGAGGGGTGAAAGAGGAAGTAGGAGAAGTGGCCAAGCATAAAGCCGAAACCGACAAAAGCGAGGGCGAGGACGTGGCGGCTAAAGCGGCGGAAATTAAGGCTGAAAAGGGTGGGTAAAAAAAGGGCAAACAAGAGGGGCAAACCACTTAAGAAAAACTTACTGGCCAGGGCCAGACCGAGGGCGGTCTGGGAGACGGCGATGAATTTGAAGCTATCTGAACGGAGCCATTGAATATAGAAAAAGACGGCTACAAGGACAAAGAAAAGCTGGTAGATATCAAGAAGCGGTTCAACCAGCTGAACCCGAAAGAGCGGTTCGCTAAAAAGCAGGAGCGTCAGCAGGGCGGCGAGTGTTTTACGCTTGGTTACGGCCACGGCCAAAAGATAGAAAACGGCCAGGCTGGCCAAACCAAAGAGGAGATTGCTGATGACCGGATTAGCAAACAGAAGAATGGAGGCGCCCATAAAATAGGCAGAGAGGGGCGGATGGCCCGGTTCGAAGTTGACCGGATCTAATTTCTTGACGACAAAGAGATAGCCCTTGAGGGCATAAACCTGGCTGTCGGAAGGCAGGTAAGCGCTTTTGTCGCCCCGGACATAACGGGAGTTCTGGTAATAGGAAAATTCAGCTTCGCCTTGGTATCTTTGCTGATAGAGAGCGCGGTTTTGCCAGATAAAAACGCTAAGGGAAAAAATGAGGATGGCCAGGATCAGGCGGTGCACGACCTAATTTTACCCCATTGGGCTATAATAGCCGCGCTATGAATAAGGAGGGGCTCAAAAATAGAGAACTGGGTGGAATTGAAGATATTATTGTCTTTCTCTCTGAAATAACAGGATTACCGGTGACATCGAGGTCGGTCTTTGCCGAGCTTCTCGAGTTGGAAGGCGGAACTCGTAGTGAAGCTCCATTTAGCCTGAACTTAGTTTTAGGAACCGGAGATAATAAATACGAGATAAACGTCAGGATTATTTTTACGGATAAATGGACGGGGGGAGAGTGGCTACCAACAACCAGCTGGGATGTTTCTTATGATGGCAAGGAAATATATCGCATGGGAGGAATGGTATGTTGTTCTCATAGTTTTGGGAAAAACGAACTCGGAGACAAGGTCCAAATTATGTCTTATCTGTTTAAAGAAGCTAGATTTATTTTTGGTGGAATTGATACAGAAGCGGCCTTTATGGACTATGAGAACTACACCCTTAAAAGCCTCAAGAACGAAGACGATTATTTTAGAAATATATATCTTGTGCTAATGACCCATATGAAATGGCGTGGGTTGTCTCTGCCCCCGATTCTTGCAAGACGTCCTGATATTAGAGAGGCAATGTCCGCAGGGAAAATTGAGGTTCTGGAACGGATCATTGGTGGAATTAGTTTATTTGATATGCCTGGATATGATCAGCGTTGCCAGACTCATATGCTCCGCGAGATCGAGGTAATCAGAGAGCAAGCGAGGTGGGAAAAAAACCGGCGCAATCCGATGGTCCCTCTAATTGAATCTTTCCCCAATATTGACATCACCATAATCGAAAGGGGAAAATCGGTCTTCCCTCCCGTAAATATTCTGGTGGTAGAAAACAACTTAAACAATTTCGGATTATTTACGGACAGGATCGTGGTGGCGCTTGATAAAGATGGCAGATATGCGGGTAGCGCTTTAATCAAAGAATTCAATCTTCCCTCTTGTATGACGTTTTGCGAAACCGGCAAGATTGATCTGGTGATTTTCGATTGGACCTCACCTTCTTATGAGGAAGCACTGATGGTACGGGGGAGTAGAAATCCTTTTTTCGATATGTTTCATGGAAATTCTCAGGGAGTGGTTACGTTTGGCGAAGACGGACATGAACAAATTACGATTCCCGACGGGAGGGTATTTGATAATGACGCCCTGCGAGAAGAAGCCAAAGGGATCGATATCCGCTCTCGTTGGATGAATATGATCGCTGATGCTTGTGGAAATGCGGGAGTAGCTGTTCCAGCTTATTTTATTGTCCGGGGTGAATTTGAACTTTCACAAATAAATGCCATCATTTGCCAAAAACTCGGCCGTCCGATTAGTGGGTGAGCTGGTAAAAGAGGAGGCTTTCGTGGGTGCCATCGAGGCGGGCCGGTTTGGGGTACTCGGCAATAAGCTCTAGTCGCTCTTTTTCCGACGGCGGGAGATTAACCCGGCTGGCATTAGCAACCAGATAAACGGTATTGGCCTTATCGAGCAGCGAATCGGTTAAAGACTCGGGCAGGGAGGTGATTGAGGGCGAGCCGCCGATGACGGTGATCCCTGGCTGGCCTTGGGTGTAGATGACCAGGCCATCGGGAAGGGTGCCAAAAAAGCCATCGGTACCAACGACAATTTTTTCGCCCGCTTTAGCCCGGTCAATGAGGTAGGCGGCGATTTCCTTTTGGCCCCAACCGGCGGTCCATTCTTCCAGGTAGCCGCTGCGCATATCAAAAGGTAGGTTGGCTTTTTCCGGCATAGCGATAATAACGGCGGAAAGAATTGCCGGCCAAAGCAGAAAAACAAATAGAGCCAACCAATGTTTCCTGAGCCGCTCCCCCAGTTCCGAGAGTCCTAAAGCAACAGGAACTATCAGAGGCAGGGCGGCAAAAAGAATGTAGCGGCTGGTATAGACCTTGGCTAGAGCGGCTTGGACAAAAAGAGTGGACAGCGAAATCAAAAAGAATATCAGGGCCGGCTTTTTGTGTTTTCCCAAGAAAGAAAAGAAGGAAACCAAAAAAAGCGGGGGCGTAAAAAGAAACCACAACCAGAAGGTGGTTGTTTTCAAATTGCCCATCAGGGGATTTGCCGGATGGGACAAAACTTCCTTTAGAGAAAAGACATAATCCTGGTTGCGGCTGCCGATAAGGTGGAAATTCGGCCCCAGGCGAAGAATGTTATAGATTGCCTGCGAGAGAAGGAAGACGACAAACCATGAGGCAAACAGTTTGGTCAAACGGGGGCGTAGGCCTGGCCCTCGAAAGTCAAAAAGAAACAGAAAAATAATTAGCTGCCAAGCGTAGAAGAAAATGGCGGGCGATTTGGTCAGAAGACCAAAACCGATGGCGAAACCCAAAAGCAGGGCCAGATCGAGACGGGCTTTTTTGGTGAGAAGCGCACCCAGGGCCAGCGACCAGATACCAAAGGCGGCCAGAAGGCTATCGGCGAGTGCCATCCGGTCGAAGAAAACGGCAAAAGGAAGGACCGAGTAAACCAAGGAGGCGCTGGCGGCCAGAAGCAAATTGCCGGTGCTGACAAAGACGAGAAAGGCCAGACCGGTGAGACTAAGAAAACCGGCGGCGATACTGACCATCCGGCCGGCAATGAGCGGGTCGGAAAATATTTTCAGTGCGGGCATAGTCGCCCACATAAAGAGTGGCTGTTTGCCGTCAGAAAGAGGTAGAAAGCGAAGGCTCGGCTCGTTTCTCATGATCTGCGACCAGCGGATATAGATGGCTTCGTCAACAAAAACCGGGATTCTAGTCAGATCAAAAATTCGAAAGGCAATAAACAAGACGAAAGAAAGAAGAAAAAGAAAGATAGGGAGGCGGAGTTTAGTTGTAGAAGCCTTTAAGGTCATTGACTTTGACAGTAATGATTTGCTTGAGCATGTCCACCGATTCAGTGAAAAAGTTCCTTGACTTGCCGGTGGAAAGGTCGCGATCACGCCAATCGACCTCGACCTCCTTTAGTTTGTAACCAGCTTTTTCGGTCAAGAATAGAAGCTCAACGTCAAAGGCGGAGACGGTCCAGCCGGTGGCGGTTTGTTTCAAAATCGATAACTTTGGAAAAAGATACTTGGCTACTTTTGACCGGAATGATTTGAAACCACATTGGGTATCGGCGATGTTTCGAAGAAGAAAAAGTTGACGGAAGTGCCGGAAGAAAAAGGACATCATCTTCCTGGTTAGGGGTGAGTTTTTCCGCGCCTTGCCCCGGGAACCAAAAACGACGTCGTAACCTTGGTCATAGAAAGGTAGCAGTTTTTCGACTTCTTTGAGCGGGGTGGATTGGTCCATATCGGTAAAGAGGACGATTTCGCCCTTGGCCGCTTTGATACCGGCATTAACGGCCGCCGCTTTGCCGCCGTGGAGATTTCGCAAAAGACGGAAACCCTGGTGTTTTTTGACGAAATCAGCGACCAGATCGCGGCTACCGTCGCTACTGCCGTCATCGGCGATGATCACCTCCCAGGTGAAAGGGGCTTCAGCCAGATAGGAAGCGACCTGATCAAGGGCGCCCACCTGGATATTTTCCTTTTCGTTGTAGTTGGGGATGATAATGGATAGCTTTGGCGCCATAGCCCCATTATATCTTGTGAACGAGGCGGTAGATTCTAATCGAGTCGACGCGCCATTCATTGACGGTTTTGGCGATACCAAATATAGCCACTTGATAGGCCGGGTTGCCCTCCGGTTGACAGGTATCCTCGCAGACGACAAAGAGTTGGTCGGTGACCTTGTCCTCGCCCCGAATCATATTGGCTTTCTTGTTTTCCAGAAAATAGCGGTAGGACTCGTCGTAGTTTTGTTTGGCAATCAAGCCAAAATTAAACGGCTCCCCGGTTGATTCTTTGATAATCAAATCAACGACTTGCTCGGTTCGGGCCAATTGACGGTTCGGCTCCAGCCGAACTGGTGAATTGATGATATTCAAGTAGACCAGCCAGGAAAGAAGGGCAACACCAAAAAGACGGAAGGGGAGGCGGCGGGTAAGAAAATACGAGATGGAGATACCGGTAAAAAGATAAATAGCCGGATACATAAAGCCGTAGTAGTGGACATAGACGTGCTGTTTGTAGACAATAAGACCTAAGGAGCCAAAGAAGAGCCAGGTGGCAAGAAGGTAGTAGGCGGTCCGGTTCTTTGTCTGACGAACCGCCAAGACAAAACCAATGAGGAGAATCAGACCGACAAGGAGGGGGTAAAGCGCGGCCCGACCAAGAATCAGGTCAGAGACGACCTGGTCAAAGATCAGACCAAAGCGGTCAGAACGGACGGGATTGAGGTTAATGGTGGTTTGCCGGTCGGTGAAAAAGGCTCTGAAGGCGTTAAAGTTCATAGCGTTGTGCTTGAGGTCAAAGAGAAGCAGAGGCGACATCAGCAGGAAGAAAATAAGGACCGCGATCAGCGTGTGCTTGATTAGGGATAGCTTTTCTTTGGGTTTTTGCCAAACGGCACGGAGTGTCAACAGCCAATAGATACCAAGGGTGGGGACGAGAAGTAAGCCCAGGTAGTGCATTTGGAGAGCGGCGGCGAGGGAAACTCCGGCCAGAGAAAGGTAGGCAAATTTCTTTTTCTGCCAGACTTCGTCAATGGCCCAAATTGAGATTAGGGCAAAAAAGGGCATCGGGTTAGGGTTCCAGGATGAACGGGAATAGATAATGGCGACGGGCGAGAGGGCAAAAAGAAGGGCGGCGATCAGAGCCGGAAACCGGCCAAACCAGGAGCGGGCGAGCGACCAAGTCAGGCCGACGGTGGCGGTCATTAATAGAGCAATCATGACCGCCGGACCAACGGGACTGCCGGATGACAAAAACAAGGCGGGGGCGATCAGGTAGTAATAGAGTGGCCCGAGATACATATCGCCGATGCTGGTCATCGGACCGATAAAGACCAGGTTGCCGGCAAGCAGGTCGCGGACAATCCGAACGTCACGGCCTTCGTCACCTAAGAAAGTCAGGTAGCCGTCAATCCGGTAGAGGCGTAGCCCCAGGGCGATGAGGAGAATAACCACCAAAGCGATGGTCTCCCACTTTAACTTAATTTTTTCCATAACCGAAAAAGGTCAATAAAGCTCTTGATGATGACATTCAGCTTGGCGCCCGTCCCTTC
>DATDRC010000076.1:0-6234 GCA_035291985.1 Patescibacteria group bacterium | reverse complement strand
CCCCACCGGCGTTGGCTGTGATCAATCCCCAAAAAGACGCCGTTACCATCTCCCCGGTAACCATCGAGGGCAAGACCGTCTCCGGCGCCACCGTCACCATCAACGACGATCTGAAAATTAGCCCCGACTCTTCCGGTTATTTCGCCGCTAAGCTCAATTTTTCCCCCGGTCAAAACGAAATCAAAGTTTCCGTCACCAATCGCTTCTCCCGTACCACCACCAAGGTCATCCCCATTACCATCGTCAGCCAATAACTTGCTATACTAAATCCATGCCCCTGCCCCAAATCGTCAGCCTGGTCGCTATTTCCGTCCTGACCGCCGTCGCTACCGTTATTGGCATCCAAATCATCCTCCTCCTCAAAGAAATCAAACATACCCTCAGTAAACTCAATGGTGCCATCGACACCACCGAAACGGCCATGAAAAGCTTCGCTGTCCCCATCAGCAATGTTTTGGGAGTCGTCGAGGGTCTCAAACAATCGACCAAACTCATCGAGATTTTTTCCAATTTCCTCAATCGTCACAGCGACCCCAAGCCACCAATCATTATGCAGACTCCGTTATGACCGAAATGAAGGGCAGTCCCGATAACTCACTCGGCAGTTTTATGTTTGGTCTCACCATCGGCGTCCTCGGCGCTCTTCTTTTGGGCACCGAAGACGGCCGCAAAACCGCCAAGAAACTGCTTCACTCCATGTCTGAAGGACTGGAAAAAAACGAAGATCTCTTTCAGGAGGCAAAAGATATTGTCAGTCATACCGTCAGCCAAATCGGCAGTCGCGAAACCCCCAGCGAAAATCTGCCCGACCAACCAACCGGTTTTAACGAATATCCGCCCCCGCCGCCCCCTTTGACCAACCGCCCGGCGCGGACCCCCACCTACTTCACCAGTGGCGGTGAATCTCTCCTGCCCTAAAATCGTGAGCTATAATGGGCCCATGTTGACGGGCAATGATTTACGCCAAAAATACCTCGATTTTTTTGCCAAGCGCAATCATCAGATAATTCCTTCTGCCCCAATTATCTTGTCGGGTGATCCGACGACTTTGTTTACCGGTTCCGGTATGCAGCCGATGATGCCTTACTTGCTGGGCCAAACCCATCCTTTGGGAAAACGGTTGTGCGATAGTCAAAAGTCTTTTCGTTCCGGTGATATTGAAGAAGTGGGGGACAACCGACATCAGACTTTTTTTGAAATGCTTGGTAACTGGTCCCTCAGCGACTATTTCAAAACAGAACAGCTGTCTTGGTTTTTTGAGTTTCTCACCAAAGAAGTTGGTCTCGACCCCAAAAGGCTCTACGTATCTGTCTTTATCGGCGACAAAACTAACGGCGTCCCCAAAGACCATGAGTCGATCGCCATCTGGCAAAAACTCTTCGCTGGCGTTGATATCCAGGCCAAAGAAGTCGATCTTGACACCGAGGAAAACGGCGCCCAAGTTGGCCTGCAAGGTGGTCGAATTTTTGCCTACGGGGTCAAAAAGAACTGGTGGGCCAGAAACGGCGCTATTCCTTCGACCATGCCCGCGGGTGAACCGGGTGGCCCTGACAGCGAGGTCTTTTACGACTTCGGCACCCCTCATGACCCAAAGTTTGGCCGGCAGTGTCATCCCAACTGCGACTGCGGCCGTTTCCTCGAAATCGGCAACTCCGTCTTCATGCTCTATCAAAAACAGGCCGACGGCTCGCTCAAAGAGCTCTCCCAGAAAAACCTTGATTTCGGCGGCGGGCTCGAACGCATCCTCGCCGCCGCTCACCATGACCCCGACGTTTTCAAAATCGATTTGCTCTTTCCAATTATCGAAGCGACTGAAAAAATCTCTGCCAAAAAGTATGCCGAAAATGCTTCTGTCATGCGTATTATCGCTGATCACTTGAAAGGTACGGTCATGTTGATTGCCGAGGGTTTAGAACCGAGTAACAAGCAACAGGGCTACGTTCTTCGCCGTCTGCTGCGCCGGGCTGTTCTCAAACTCACCCAGTTAAAGACCAATCTCACCGGTTCTGATCTTAGTCAAATTGTCGAGTCGGTTTTCGATATTTATGATGGTGTCTATCTCGACAAAAAACAAGACTTATCTCGGGTCGGTCAGGCGATTATTGCCGAGACAGAGCGTTTTCAGAAGACACTTGCCAAAGGGCTGCGGGAGCTGGAAAAACACCCTGACATCACTGGCAAAGTCGCCTTTGATCTT
Source organism: Patescibacteria group bacterium (assembly GCA_035291985.1). GTDB lineage: Bacteria > Patescibacteriota > Microgenomatia > UBA1400 > MFAQ01 > 2-01-FULL-50-23. The sequence continues at coordinate 4,037 of DATDRC010000076.1, read as the reverse complement.
CTCGCGACCTACGGTTTTCCCTGGGAGCTAACCCTCGAGATCGCCGCAGAAAAAGGGCAAGTCGTTGACCGAAACCAGTTTGCAGAGGAGTTTAAGAAACATCAGGAACTTAGCCGCACCGCTTCCGCCGGCATGTTCAGGGGGGGCTTGGCCGATCACTCGGAAACTGTGACCAAATACCATACCGCCACCCATTTATTACAACAAGCCCTCCGAGATGTCTTGGGAGACCATGTTCATCAGGCGGGCAGTAACCTCACTAACGAGCGGCTCCGCTTTGACTTCAGCCACGATAAAGCCCTAACTCCCGACCAGGAAAAGGCAGTTGAAAAAATTATTAATCAGCAAATCACCGCCGACCTTCTAGTTACCCAGAAAGAAATGGCCTATGATGAAGCCATCAAAACTGGAGCCCTGGCTTTTTTCAAGGAAAAATATCCGGCCAAAGTGACCGTTTATCACATCGGCGACTACAGCCGGGAACTTTGCGGCGGGCCCCATGTGGCGCACACCTCCGAAATTGGTAAGATAAAAATAGTTAAACAAGAATCGCTTGGTAGCTCGCTTCGTCGGGTCTACTTAAAACTACTCGCCTAATCTAGCCATGTTCAATAACCTGTTTACTCCCAAGAACAAAAAAACCGATCGCGAACTGTTTCTGGCCATCGAAATCCACGAGTCGCTCATCAAAACAGCCGTCTGGCAAGTTGAAGACGAAAAGGCCTCGATCGTTTCTCTCGGTAGTTACGAACTTTGGGATTCAGAAGACTCACTCATCAACGGCACCGACGCTTCCTTAACCGAAGCGATCAAAGGACTCGATAGCCAGCCTGACCGGGTTATTCTGGGACTGCCCGAGTCTTGGTTGGTCGATAACAAAGTTCATCCCACCAAGCAAAAAGTAATCAAGCGGCTAAAAGACGACCTAGCCATCAGGCCTATTGGCGTCGTCACCATCACCGAGGCCGTCATCCGTCACCTGAAGGAACAAGAGGGAATTCCACCGACGGCGATCTTACTTGAAATTTATCCCAGTAAAGTCATCGTTACCCTTGTCAATATTGGCGAAAAGCAGGCAATCGAAGAAGTTGGTCGTTCCGACGATCTGGCCCGTGACGTTGAGGAGGGCCTGGCCCGTTTCGACGCCGAGAAACTTCCCGCTCGTTTTATTTTGACCAATGGCTCCGACCTCTCGGATGAAGAACAGCAGATTGTTAGCTATCCCTGGACCGAAAAGTTGCCCTTTATTCATATCCCGAAGGTCCAGGTCCTTCCCATCGACTTTTCCATCCGCGCCATCGCCCTTTCCGGGGGCGCTGAAGCCGCCAAATCTTTGGGTATCGAGATTGCCGAGGAAAATCAACCCCAAGCCGAGCCGGCCCAAGATAGCGCCGTCGAAAGCGTCACTAGTGATTTTTCCTCTCTCGGTTTCAAGCTCGAGGGTGAAGAAGAAGCACCCTCTGAAACCACTGAAACCTTAGCCGAAGAACCAACCCCAAAAACCGGTTTGCTTTCCAAATTCGGGAAACTTCGTCTCGGCCAGCTGTCCTTGCCTCGGCCAAGGCTACCCGCCCTTAATTTTTCTCCCCGCGCCTTGTTATTTGCACCCCTTGTTCTACTGGTTCTTCTTACTCTTTCAATAACCGCCTACTACTTTCTCCAGGGCCGGGTCAAAATTACCCTCGCCGTTTCCCCGGCGCGTCGGGATCAAGTCATTGATATAGCGATTGGCACTAACCCGGTCGCTGATCTCTTGACCGTCCCCGCTACCAAAAAGACTATTTCCGCCAAGGCCTCGGATAGTCTGTCAACGACCGGCGAAGCGGTTGTTGGTGAGAAGGCGACTGGGAAAGTAGATCTCTTTAACTACACTAGTCAACCAATTAGTCTAAAGACCGGCACTAAAATTATTTCCGGCAACCTCAACTTCACCCTTGACGGTGCTGTTACCATTGCTAGTTCCAGCGGCGTCATCGATGACAAGGGCAATCGACCGCCCGGTAGTACAGTCGCGAATGTTGCCGCCACCAGGATCGGGGCCGAGCATAATCTAGACAAGGGAACGCTGTTCACGGTTGATACCTACCCCCAATTATCTTTACTGGCTCGTTCCAGCTCAGCTTTTGCTGGGGGAACTTCTCGGACCGTCAAAGCAGTCGCTAAAGAAGACCAGGAAAAACTATTGGCCGCTGTTAGCGAAAAGATCAAGGCCGCCATCGACGATCAGTTAAAGAAGGAGGACCCCGACAACCGCTCTCTTGCCGTCGGCCCGCTAAAATTCAATACCAAAAATTTTGATCGCGCCGTTGGCGAAGAAGCCACGACCCTAAATCTCGATCTAGCCGCCGATCTGCCCGTCTTGGTTTATAGCCGTAAACAGCTGCTCAGCCAGGTTGAGGAAAAAGTCCTTCAAGGCGCTAACCCCGGTCAAGTCCTGGCCGCCGAGCATACCCAAGTCAGCCTGACCGACCCCGTCCCCGGTAGCAATGACACTTTTACCACCAAAGCCAACGTTTCTGCCGTCCTCCTGCCGGAGTTAAGCGGCGAAAAACTAGCCGGGGAAACAAAGGGCAAGCGCGTCACTGTCCTCAAAGACCTACTCCAAACAGTCCCCGGTTTCGCCAGTGCCACCGTTGAAATCTATCCCAATATTCCCCTCCTCAATTCTTTCCTTCCCCTAAACGCCGAACATTTTGTCTTTACCGTCATCACTGAGTAACTATGCTTTATTCCTATCAGAAAGCCACCGACCAGGTGCCTTCACCGGGTAAAACGATTCCCCGCCATTTGCGTATTCTTCCGACCTTAATCTCTTCTCTTGGTTTGGGCATGGTCGCCTCGGTCGTCTGGCCTATTGGCAGCTACCAACTAGCCGTGCTTCTTAGTCGCCAAGAAGTCAGTTCTTCCTTGCTTTCTCCGATTACTTATGAAGCTTTCGGCAGCGAAACCGGTGGGCAGTCAGATTCCGGCCCCACCTTGGTCGCCGATATTGACTACACCAAAGCCAGCAACTGGTTTACTTTCTCCCCAGTCGATGGCCAGCCACCGGTCATTCCCGAACGCGAGTCTCAATTTATCGACCTCAACGGGGAGTCCGGGAGTCGTCTGCCACAAAAAACCATCGCCGACGAATATATCCTCACCATTCCCTCCTTGGGTATTAAACAAGCGAAAGTTCGTTCGGATACTGACGACCTATCCAAAAGCCTAATTCAGTACCAAAAAACTTCTTTCCCCGGGGAAGCTGGTGCACCCGTCATTTTCGGCCACTCTACTCTGCCTCAGTTTTTTAACGCCGGCAACTACCTGACCATTTTTTCCACCCTGCCGACTATCAAAATCGGCGCCGATATTTTCATCGACTATGCTGGCGTCAAATATACTTATCGCGTCAACCGAATGTACGAAGTCAAGCCGAATGATACCTGGGTTTTGAAGCAGGACTATAATCAAAAAACACTTAAACTAATTACTTGCGTCCCCCCCGGAACCAAGCTCCGCCGTCTCGTCGTCGAAGCCGAATTAATAAAAACCTAACCCACCATGATTTATCTCGCTCTCGATCCGGGCCTAAGTAAGATTGGCGTCGCCATCAGTCACGAAGGAAAATTGGCCCAGCCGCTGACTACCATCGAGGCCCACAATTTAATTAATCAAATCAAACCTTTGATCGAAAAGTATCACCCCGACGAATTGATTATCGGTGAACCCGACCCCGGTCCGGTTCGCGATCTGGCCACGGCTTTGAAGGACGAAATTAGCCACTTCTTTACCGGCAAAATCATCCTTCACCCTGAAGACCTAAGTAGCCAAGAGGCCGCCAAAAAAATGGTCGAAGGCGGCCTGCCCAAACACAGGCGCCAGGAAGGCAACCACGCCGCCGCCGCCGCCTTAATTTTGCAGGACTATCTCGACCAACAGCAATAGAATCACCCAATGCCGGAAAAACCTACTTTAGGAACCGCCCTGATTTTGCCAGCGCTCGAAAGATTTTTTTCTGGATTCTCTTTTCCTAGCGAGGAAGAGTGTCGTCAGTT
>DATDRC010000075.1:0-11938 GCA_035291985.1 Patescibacteria group bacterium | reverse complement strand
ACCAACGGGCAACCTCGATTCAAAAACAGGTCATGAAATCATGAATCTGTTTGAAGAACTAAACCAAAAAGACGGGGTAACTCTGGTGATCGTGACCCATGAGCCTTTGGTAGCCAACCGGACCCACCGACACGTCCACATCCAAGACGGCGAGATAGTAAAAGAGGATAAGACGCCGGTGAAAAAGAGGGAGGTCAGGGTAAAATGAACCGCTTTGACAATATTGCTCATCTGCTGACTTCGGCCGTGGCTGACTTTCGCCGGGACAAAATCCGGACGGCCTTGACGTCTTTGGGCATCATGGTTGGAGTCTTGTCGGTGGTGATGCTGATTGCCCTGGGACTGGGCTTAAAGAATTACATTCAGAAACAATTTCAAAACTTGGGCGCGAATTTGATTTTGGTCCTGCCTGGCCAAGGTATTTCAGGTGGGCCCGGCCCAGGACTGGTTGGAGGGGCGGAGTTTGACGAAAAAGATATTACTGCCCTGCGACGAATTGAGGGTCTGCAGTATGTCGTGCCGGCGGTATTTAAATCGGTGGCAGTTGAAGCGGGGACCGAAGAAAAAACCGGTTATCTGCTTGGGGTAAACGCGGACTATTTTGATCTGATCGGGGTGAAAGCTCTTTCCGGAGAGCAGTTTACCAGAACTGAAGTTGGAAACAGGGCAAAAGTGGCGGTCCTTGGTTATAACCTGGCCGACCAGCTTTTTGAAGATCCGGCGGATGGAGTTGGAAGAAACATCCGGCTCGGAGGCTTGCGCCTGAAGGTGATTGGGGTAAATGAAAAAACGGGTGATAATGAACAGGACAAGGCGGTGGTTGTGCCGTATACGACGACTTATGGCTCGCTAAATCCAAAAAAGACATTCTGGTCGATATACTTGGGCGTCCCATCAGAGGAGGCCGTGGCCAGTGTCAAGGAGGAAGCGGAAGAGGTCCTCCTGCGTCGGTATGACGCAGATGAGTTCGAGATCACTGAACAGGCGGAGATCCTTTCAACCATCAACCAAATCTTTGGGGTGATTAATCTGGTTCTGGTTGCCATTGGTTCGATTTCCCTAGTCGTCGGCGGCATCGGCATCATGAACATCATGTACGCGACGGTGACGGAAAGAACCAAGGAAATTGGTATCAGGCGGGCGATCGGGGCAACCAAGCGCGATATTCTGTCCCAGTTTTTGACCGAGTCGGTGGTTCTATCGGCCCTCGGTGGTGTTGTCGGTCTCCTCCTGGCGACGATCATCGTTTTGATCGTGCGCATCTGGTTTCCAGTGGCCATTAACTTTTTGGCCGTGGTTATGGCGATCGGGGTCAGCAGCGCGATTGGCATTTTCTTCGGCGTCTTTCCGGCCAAAAAAGCGGCCGATTTGTCCCCGATTGATGCTATTCGCTACGAGTAAGTTTCCATGCGGGTAAGTCGCTCGGCTTTTTCGGCTAGTTCCGGCCCTAGTTTAAGGCGCATATCAGGTTGTAAGTCAAGATAACCCCGGCCAATTAAAAATATTATCAAATTACGTAAATCGAGGCTATTAAATCTATCCTCCATACCTAATTCTTCTCGAAACATTAGACCCAGACGAAAAATGGCGGTGACCTGCTCCAGGCTAAGGACGTGATTTTCAGCGAACCAAAGGGATCGATATAAAAGGTCTTCTCTCTGAGAATGAGTGTCGAGGCTACTGGGGGTATAGCCGTTAAACCAGAGATTGTATTTGGCCTCCCGAGATTTTAGAACCCTATAATACACTCTGGCGGCGTCAATCTCTTCCTGAGGTAGGCGATCGATTAGAAGTTGCATTAAATCAACCGGAAGTCTTCTTTTCGCTTCTGTCATATGGCAATGATAGCACTAGGAGTCAAGTGACCTGGCGAGTGTAATTTGTTTGGCGTCCGGCATACCTAATTCGCCCGGGACCTCGAGAATGAGAGGCAGATTAGCAAATTCGGGGCGGTTGACAAACTGCGACAGACCGGCCAGGCCGATCTTGCCTTCCCCCAAATTAGCGTGCTGGTCATTGCGGGAATTAAAATCGGTCTGGCTGTCATTTAGGTGAAGGCAGACTAAGTGTTTCAGAAGGTCCAGCTTGATTAACTCATTGACCAAACTATCAACCATGGACGGTTCGCGGAGGTCATAACCGGCGGCGAAAAGATGGGCGGAGTCGAGACAAAGCTGGAGACGAGGATTATTTACTTTCTTGAATAGTTGCTCTATTTCGGGGAGGGAACCGATCTTGCCTTTCTGGCCGGCAGAGTTTTCGATGACAAAGGTGATCCCTTCGGTGGCGGAAAGAATTTGGTTAATAACGCCGGCGACCTGGTCGACGACCACGGCAAATCCCCGGCCTTGATGACTACCTAGGTGGACGATGACGCCGGCAGAATTAATTAATTGACCATTCTTCATATCAAAGATCAAAGAGTCAACGGATTTCTGGACAAGGTCCGGGTTGTCAGAGGCCAGATTAACCAAGTAGAGAGCGTGGATAAAGACGGGAGAAAAACCGGTTGTTTCGGCGGCATCAAGATAACGACGGGATTCTTCAAGTGAATAAAGTTTTCTGGCCCAGGACCGGGGCGAGCCGGCAAAAATCTGGAGGCAGTTGCCACCAATTTCGCGAGTCCTATCGATGGCTTTTACCAATCCTCCGGCAGTAGAGACATGGGCGCCGATGCGCCTACTGGTGTTCGTCGTCGCCATTGATAGATAGTATCATTATTTGTGTGGTCGTAGAAATTGATCAAAGTGGAAAGTTGGAACAGTTGGATACCGGCACGGCGATTGCATATGCGAACGGAAAAAGTGGTGCGATCTGGATTACCGCCAAGACTAAAAGAGACCTGATCAAATATCTACGAAAGACACTGATCCCAACCAAAGATTCATGGCCGATTCTGTTTGCGGTCTTGATATACGCAATGATTGAAAAACTCCCTAAAAATGTAGTTTTAAGAATCGATGAAGAGTATACGGGAAAGGAAAAGATCATATCGGAAACGCTGGAAAAACTACTTGGTAGAAATTTCGCAAAAAAGTGGGAAGGGAAGGTCCGTTTTGGGTTAATAGGAAGACATTCTCCGGCCCATAAACTGTCTTGGGAAGTTCACCGTAAGAAAAACCGTCAGAGGGTAAGGGGTATCAAATTCGAGGAGGTCGTTAAGTACTTCAAATAAAAAGTCGGGCATATCGGCCTCACTCTCCGATTTGACGGCGAGGGTCCGCTTTTAGCTCGACTCTGACGGTATTATATCACAGCCGGTCGATGGTAACGGAAACCAGGGTGACGGGAGTGACCGGTCGATCGTTGGCGTCGGTTTTGACGGTGGCGATGTTGTCGAGGGTGGCGAGACTGACAGAATCGCTGTTATCAATCCGACCAAAGACGGTGTAGTTTGGCGGGAGAGGATAGTCTTTGTGGACGATAAAAAACTGACTGCCGTTGGTATTGGGGCCGCTATTGGCCATCGCCAGGGTGCCACGGGTATATGGCTCAGCGGTGGTTTCGTCCGCGAATTTGTAGCCCGGCCCACCCGTCCCCGTACCGAGTGGGTCACCGCCTTGGATCATAAAATCTTTAATGACCCGGTGGAAAATGACCCCGTTGTAGAACGGCTTACCGGTTTTGGTACCTTCGGCGAGACCGACGAAGTTGGCCACAGTATTAGGGGCTTTGTCTGGAAATAATTGGATTCTCATCGAACCCAGATTGGTCTTGATTGTGGCGTACATTTTTTGGTTTGGTTTTAGATTTAATAATTGATTAATATCCGGGGTGGGGCTCGGGGAAGGAGTGACCGTCGGGGTAGGGGTGCCGTCAGACAAGGATAAGGTTGGCGCTGAAGGCGAGGTTGGGCTTGTCTGGCAAGCGGCTAAGAGGAGGGCGGCGAGAGCGAGAAAAAAAGATTTTTTCAGCATCAGATTATGATAGCATGAGTTTATGCAGATGCCGGTGATCGTCGGGGTGATTATTGCCGTGATGTTTCTAGTCACCTTTTCCGGTTGGTTCTATAACTACGCCTTGGGAATGGAGGAGCTGGTTTTGGACGATAAATTTTTCAGTTACCGGATCGTGGCGGCGAGTTTGGCCTCGGCGGTATTTTTTGGGCTGGTCTTTTTCATGATCTCGGTCGTTAACCAGTGCCCAAACCAGGAAAGAGAAGGGATATTCGCCGGACTGAAATGTGAACAGTATCTAAAGCTTAAGGCGAGCGCGGACAATCTTTTCCAGCCAAAGAACGAAGCGGTAAACCAGACGCTCTAATAAGGGCCGTTTGACTGCCGGGCCGTAATAAGGCTTACTCCAGACCGAAGTGACGATCCAATTATTCCCTTCCCGTTTGACGGTGGCGACGATCTGGTTTTTACCAATGATCTTGATGTGTTTTCTGGCGGAGGTGGTTTGGCTAGCTTCAACTTTGTCCGGAAAACGAATCGCCCGGTCAACCAAGGCCGGATCGATGCCCCGTTCGCGCGCTCTTTCTTTCAGGTGGGTTGTCCAGATAATGTCGGTCATTTACTCCCCGGGGCGATGACTTTGTCGGGATCCTCAGCGAGAGGATTGACGGCCGGTGGAACGGGAGGGGTCGGGGTTGTTGGAGCCATCGGGGCTGCAGAAACGACTGGGGTAACCGGGGCGACAGGGATCTGCGCTTCGCTTCGAGGAGCGGCCGGGGAAACAGGCGCCGGCGGAGCGGCAACCTCCTGAAGCGGATTAACTATCGGCGCGACCGGGGTGACCGGGACGCTCTTGAGGGCGCTGACTATTTCGGAGACCGGCAGGTCGCTTTGGGGAGTAACGGGGTTTTGGTTGTCCATAAGGCAAAGTGATTAAAGAATAACTTGATCTAATCGTATCGATTTGATTTGTCCCTGTCAAACTTTCTGTTATATTCATTGGTGATGAGGACAATTAGGGCAACGACATATGGATGAACGACAGGGGACGGCGATTGGGGACACCAAGGAGGATAATCTGGAAATAGACGAGGTGGTCGAAGGGGGGAGGCTTACTTGGGGAGGAGTAATTGTTGCGGACATCAAGGAGGAGTTGCTGGGTAATCATGCTATCGCCGAGATCGTTTCCAAAAGTATGGTTGGTCAACCAGAGGACGAAAAAAGTAAAGCAGAAATGAAGACCCTGAGATTGATAGCAAAATATGTAGGCGATTTGGAAAGGGATCCTGGTATGTATACAGGTATTGATCCGAACAGTAACACGGGCTATCTATATACTTGCGCGGCAGATATTTTGAGAATGGCAGGCAAGAGGGTAGGCGTCTCCGCGGCTCTCGATGCAGAATTGAGGGGGAAAATAAGAGAGTCAATGGCGGGGTTCGGAAAAAGAAAAGTGGGATTGGAGAATAAAGCTGAGTATGAATTGACCGATGATGAGGCGGCGGTGGCGTATGTCCGGTACCTGGAAGGTTTAGAACCAGAGCCAAAAGGTCCGAGTGAAGCACAGAGGGCATTTTTTGAAGAAGTAAACAAAGTCATTCCGGAAACAGTGGAAGTGAACCTTGCTGACAAGTGGGTGGTATTGGGGCCGGGGGTAGGAAGAGATTCGAAGAGTGTTGATGTGGTTAGTTGCCGTGAGTTTCTTGAAAAAAATGGCGTAAGAGTCTTGGCCGTTGACTGGCCACCATTTAAGGGAGATCTGGCGAGTTTTGTGGCCCAAGCTGACTGGCTGCGAAATGTATTACAGAAGAAAGGAATAGATCCAGAAAATATGATTTATTATGGTCATTCTAAGGGTGACCTTGTTGGGCGGGAGTTCGCAGACAAGTATGGGGTTCATACCTACATTGGTAGTTGTGGTCCAGCGAGGTCCGAGAGCGATATGTTTCCTACGGTGATAAGGAATTTTCTGGAAGCTACAAAAAAAGGAGGCAATTTGTTGGAAGTTGCTTCCAGATTTTTCCCTGAAGTGGCGAAATTGTTGAAATCAATCGGGATTGGTTCAGAATTTCACCATTGGTTGTTGGAAAATTTTGATGAGGCAGCAAGTATCTATTTGGGTCACATTAAGGCTGGAAGAAGATGGGACGAGCTGGCCAGGAGATTTCCGAGACATATGCAGAGTTTCTTTTATTTTGGTGATCAAGATGGGGTTGTTGACAAAGTTGGCCATGGTTCAACGGAGCTAGTTGAAAATGCGATCACTATTGAAAATCCTGTCAGCGGTCACAAGATGATACCCAATGAAATGCTCTTGCGATTGGTAAGATATGCGGTCATCAGGAGAAAGGAATTGGAGGAAAAGTTTGATCCGAAGAGGTTGACCTAAACTTTAGCTAACGATTATTGGCGCGTCTGTGCTTCTAATCACCGCGGTTGTCATCGGGGCCGCTTCGATAAAATCGATGGCAAAAAAGACGGTCTCCGATGGAAATGGCAGTACGCCGGTGAAAACGATGGAGGGGACAAAATAATTTTGCTGAACTTCTCTAAAAAAGGCTTTGCTTCAATCCTAAATCCGATGCTGGCGCAGTAAGACTAATTCTTAGGAAGCTTTTGGAAGCAAATCCGGTCCAAATGGTAAGATAACCAGGCATGAATTTCTGGCAAGCGCTGACATTGGGAGTAGTTGAGGGCGGAACCGAATATCTGCCGGTCTCGTCGACTTTTCATCTGATCTGGACGGGAAAAATTTTAGCGATGCCGCAGATCGAGTTCTTGAAAACATTTGAGATCTTTATCCAGTCGGGAGCGATCGCGGCGGTGCTGTTTCTCTACTTAAAAACATTACTTTCGGACAGGAAACTGATGGCAAAGGTGCTGACCTCCTTTATCCCCACAGCGGCGGTGGGCTTGGTGCTTTATAAAATCATCAAGGGTTATTTCTTCGAAAATGATTTCCTACAGCTGACCATTTTTCTGGCGGTGGGGATTCTCTTCATTCTTTATGAGCGGTTGGCAGACCACAAGGCAAACACCAGGGAACTATCTTCGCTGACTGTTAATCAGGCGCTGGCGGTCGGCCTGGCCCAAGCGCTGGCGGTGGTCCCGGGAGTGTCGCGGGCCGGGGCGGTAATTATGGGCATGATGCTAATGCGCTTTCGCCGCGACGAAGCGGCCAAGTACTCCTTTCTTCTGGCTGTCCCGACTATTTTTGCGGCGGCCGGACTCGACCTGGTTAAGTCGCGGGCAGTTGTTTTTGATAATGGCGGCGGTTGGCTTTTGGCACTTGGTTTTGTCAGCGCCTTTATTTCTGCCTTGGTGGTTATCAAGTGGCTGATCCGCTATCTCCAACGACATTCATTGGAAATCTTCGGCTGGTACCGGATAGCAGCTTTTTTTCTATTTTCCTTTTTGGGGCGGTAAAACCTGGTATAATAAGTTATGGGGATAGAAAATGCGAAGAAACCGTTTACCAACCAACGGGAACTGGAGGGCGATTGGGGCGAGTGGCCCTATGCTGATGTTTTGCCGACCAATACTCTACCGCGCGAAATAGAGCGGTTAATTATTCTCGGCATCGAGGATATCATGCGGCTGACCCCTGAAGAGATAATTAAAACTGACCCGAAGACGGTATCGTCAATTTTCCTTCTGGGGCTGCCGCTGACAGTGGGACATCTGGCCTGCGGGGCGAGCGGGCTTTTGGTCTGCCGGGCTGATGAGTACGCGAAAACCGTCGAGAGGCTCGGCGCCTTCACCGGCAACTCCGAGGCACTCGACTGGATCTGCCGCTGTCTGGGGGTGTTGAATCAGCGGACTTTAAAGGACATGGCTAATCTTAACGAAAGCGGCGGTGAAGTAACGGGCCTGGCCAAAAGAATTCTCGATTCAGTGAATCCGTCTTATCCTGCCATGAAAGCAGGGGGGTTGAGCCGTTTCTGGACGCGACTGCAATACTACCAAGCGGCGACAAAGGCTGACCTGACCGGGGGCGGGGGTTTCTCGGTGGGGTTAGTCGCGGAACGGGCCAAGCCGATGCGCCCACTGCCTTGCGCGGCCAAACATCTGACCTTGCGCGCCCACATTCTCAACCGGCACGCCAAAGACTCTTCAGTGCCGCGGTGGAATTGACGGGGTAGTGACAAAAAAGGAAAGAGACCTCATCGCTGAGGCCTCGTTTCCCGAGAATCTATTGCTAAACTCTCTAACCTTATACTTTCATATAGGGCTAACTATTAGTTAATCACTCCAGGTAAGGCTTGTCAAGCCGGTTTTACTTAGAAGGGCATCAGGGTGCGGGCGAAGCCGGCCAGGCCAGGACGTAAGTCAACGACGGTCGAGCCTACATTTTCCAGGGGTTGCCAATCGTGATCGCGAAAAACAAAAAATAAACTCGCTTGCCTTTGGCTACCGTCCGGGGCCAGATCGACTAACTGGACAATAATTTGGCAGCCTTCGTCGACATTGGGAGGGTAAAGAATCAGTTCCTGGTGTCGCCTAATTGACTCGGCGGCTTCTTCCTCATAAACGAAATCTCCTGTTTCGGGATCGATTTGACTGACTATGAAAGAACCAATGGAAAAAAAGTAAACCCGACCATTTCGAAGATCGAAACCCTCTTTGAGATCAAGATATAAAAGATCGGAGTGACGGAGCCTTTCCAGGCCCTCGGGGGTGACTTCTTTGAAACTCATTGGGGAGGATTATAGCGCACTAACCCGGATCGGGGTAATGGCAGTCCTTCCATTTTTTGCCGCTACCGCAAGGACAGGGGTCGTTGCGGCCGATCTTCTTTTTCTTCTGACCTTCGGGGACGGACCCTGAAGGAACAGGCATGGCCGGCTGGATGCGGAAGAGTTTTCTGGCAATCTGATTATTAATCCGGTTGAGTAAACTCTCGAACATGTTGTAGGCCTCTTGTTTGTACTCCACCAGGGGATCTTTTTGGGCGTAGCCGCGCAGCCGAATACCGTCACGCAGATCGTCGATGGCGTCGAGGTGGTCCATCCAAAGCTCGTCATAGGTAGACAGAGCGACGAAGTTTTCGATCTGATGGAGAAGGTGACTGCCGAAGGTATCGGCCTGGGATTTTCTGGCTTGGGTAACAATGGAGAGTAAGAGTTCCCGGGCGGTATTTTCGTCGCTAGCGGTTAATTTTTTCTCCAGTTGCTCGGCCGAGCGGCCGTCGAGGGGAAGAATCATTTGAAATTCCTTGGTAATCCGGTCGGCTTCGACGGCGTCGATTCCATCCGGGGAGTAGAGAGTAGTCAGGGCGTTAATTTCGTTAACAATGACAGCGTCGATTCTTTTGGTTAGCCCGGACTCGCTTTCGGACTCGGTCAGGATCTGGAAACGACGGCGGTAAAAAATTTCCCGTTGTTTGTTCATAACGTCGTCGTAGTCGACAACGCTTTTGCGCTGGTCAAAATAAAAACTTTCGACTTTGCTTTGGGCGGTTTCAATCGCCCGACTGACCATCCCTGCCTCGAGGGGTTGTTCCTCGGGGACTTTGAGGAAATCCATCAGTTTACTAATCTGTTCGCCGCCAAAGATGCGCATGATGTCATCCTCGAGAGAAACGTAAAAGCGGGAGGAACCGGGATCGCCCTGACGACCGGCGCGGCCGCGGAATTGATTATCGATGCGGCGACTTTCATGACGGACGGCGCCAATGATATGGAGACCACCGAGTTTAACGACTTCGTCGTGGAGGCTTTGCCAGGTCTTTTTTTCCATTTGGGTCGGGTCGCCGCCCAAAACAATGTCGACGCCGCGGCCGGCAATGTTGGTGGCGACGGTGATAGCTTTTTTTTCACCGGCGCGGGAGATGATTTCGGCCTCGGACTCGTGATTCTTGGCGTTTAAAACCTGATGAGGAATTTTTTTGTGCTTGAGGTATTTGCTGACGACGTCGTTTTGTTCAATTGATTTGGTACCGATGAGGATGGGCTGGCCTAGCTTGTATTTCTCTTCAATTTCGGTGGTGAGGGCGGAATATTTTGCCCGCTGGGTTTTGTAAACGACGTCGGAGAAGTCAGCCCTTTTGACCGATAGATGGGTCGGGACGACGATGACGTCGAGCTGGTAGATTTTCCGGAACTCCTCGGCTTCGGTGGCGGCAGTGCCGGTCATACCGGCCAGTTTCCCGTACATGCGGAAGTAGTTCTGAAGGGAAATGGTGGCCAGAGTCCGGCTTTCCTGCTGAATCTTGACCGCCTCTTTGGCCTCGATGGCCTGGTGGAGACCTTCGGAGTAGCGACGGCCGTACATCAAGCGGCCGGTGTGTTCGTCGACGATGATGATCTGGTCGTCCTTGACGATGTATTCGCGGTCGCGGATGAAGAGGGTCCTGGCCTTCAGGGCTTGCTCGATGTGGTGGAGAGTATCGAAGTCTTTCTCATACAGATTGTCAACGCCCAATATTTTTTCGACCTTGCGCAGACCGTGATCGGTGAGGTTGGCGGTATGCAGTTTCTCATCAATTTCATAGTCGGTGTCCTTACTTAGCCCATTGATGATTTGGGAAAAACGATAGTATTTCTCGGTCGGTTCGGTGTCGGGGGCGGAAATGATGAGCGGAGTCCTGGCCTCGTCGATCAAAATGGAGTCGACCTCGTCGACGATGGCGAAGTGGTGGCCGCGCTGGGTCATGTCGGCGGTGGAGCGGGCCATATTGTCGCGGAGGTAATCGAAACCAAACTCGTTGTTGGTGCCGTAGGTAATATCGGCGGCGTAGGCTTCGCGCCGACTGATGGGGCGAAGATGTTTTAGTCTCTCGTCGGTATGTTCGGAATCAGCGTATTCCGGATCGTAAAGCGCGGCGGGCAGATCGCCTTTGCCGGAGAAAATGACGCCAATGGAAAGACCAAGAAAGTGATAGATCGGGCCCATCCAGCCGGCGTCGCGGCGGGCCAAATAATCGTTGACGGTGACCAGGTGGACGCCCCGGCCGGAAAGAGCATTGAGAACGATGGCGGTAGTGGCGGAGAGAGTTTTGCCCTCTCCCGTTTTCTGTTCGGCGATCTTGCCCTGGTGAAAAGCCAGGCCGGCTAGCAACTGGACGTCGAAAGGCCGCAGGCCGAGGGTCCGGACAGAGGCCTCGCGGGCGAGGGCGAAAACTTCGGGCAGAATGTCGTCGAGGTTCGCCCCGTTTTCGAGGTCGTTTTTGAACTTCTGGATCTGGACGGGAAAGTCTTTGTCCTTGAGTTTCTTCGCCCAGGCCTCGTGATCGTTAATTTCTTTGACCAGAACGAGTAGTTTTTCGACTTCTTTTTTATTGGTGTCAAAGAGATTATTAAGGAATCCAAGCATAGCTAGTTGATTATACCGCCCGACGATCCAACAATCCGCTTCGCTTAGGTCTTTGGCAAAATCTTAGTCCCTCACTTCAATTAGGTAAGTATCTCTGACGTCGAAGCTGGCAAACGAGCCAGAGTGATTGCAGAGACAAATTTTCCCATAATCTGCCAAGAAGCCGGGGTGAATGGCGGTCATTTCCTTATCACTTCGCCAGGCAGTATTAGTGTAAAAGCGGTAGTAACCACCAAATTCATTGGCGTAACGACGGATGGTGGTTTGTGAGTGTGACCGCTGGGAAATGTGCGAATCGATAGCTGTGGCTCTGACGGCAAAACACATTTTGACTCCGGCTGCCTCCAGCCGCACCAATAAGGCATCGGCGATGTTCCCAAGTTGAGCGGTTTCCCGACTGAGCCTGGCCTCGACACCATAGGGTTTGGTTTTTAAAGACAATTCGTGCTCGGCGTCGACGGCTTCGCGATAGAGCGAAAAGGTGTGGCTAAAGAGCTCGGCTATTTCAGCCGGTTTCAGTTCCTCCAGGAACCGGGGGAGTGTTTCGTTTTGAGGATCGCGGGGGTAAGCACCAGCAAGCTGGTCGACCAGGGTTGCTAATCGGGGAGACATCTCTGTTTTGGTCATAGTAAGGGAACTATAACACCCAACTTATTGATGTCAACTATAATATGGCTATGGACCTTAAAACCTTGGGTCTGGCGATGATGACGCTTTTTTCCTGGGGG
>DATDRC010000074.1:0-5573 GCA_035291985.1 Patescibacteria group bacterium | reverse complement strand
CAATCACCCTCGACGGCAAGCCGACCACGATCGACCTGACCCGCGACCAGGAGCTGGTCCTGGAGTAAGCCCTGTCAAAATACTGTATCATAGACTCAATATGCCAAAGAAAGACCTGATTGAAAGAAATCCAAATGTGCTCGGTGGAACGCCGGTAATTAAAGGAACCCGGATTCCCATCTCCCTTCTTCGTCATTTGATAAGGGTGGGTTTTTCAGACAAAGTAATTGCTCATGAATATCCATCTTTGACAAGGGATAAAATCCTAGCCTTTAAACAACTCATTCAACCCGGGTATAATGCCCCAGAAACGAAATAGATACCGCCTCTTGCTCGACGAGATGTTTCCTCGCCGAAACACATTTCCACAGCTTAATAAATTTCACGATTTAAGACATGTTATTCACGATTTCCATCTACCTGATAACCAAGACGAAAAAGTTGTCAAGCTTGCGAAAGCCCAAAAATGAAACCTTCAAAAATGATCATTAATCTTTCCAGACCGGTTCGTAAAGTAAAATAACCATATGTCATCTGCAATTAGCGATTTGGGCATCATCATTCACCAGGTTCGTTTTGGCGAGGCCGATAAATTTGTCTTTATCTTCACTGCCCACCACGGTCTGATCAAAGTCGTGGCCAAAGGCGCCCGCCGTCTGACCAGCAAAAAGTCGCCCCATCTGGATAATCTCAACTTAATTAAGTTTCAAACCAATCGGGGTGATATTCCCCAATATCTCTCTCAAGTCGAAACCGTCAACGCCCTTAGCCGAATCAAGTCCGATCTTAAAAAAACCCGAACCTGCTTTTACCTGACCGAGATTCTTCACCGGACCCTGGCTGAAGGCGAAACGGACGAAGCCCTCTTTTTTGTCCTGAAAAAGTTTCTGGAAGACTTGAATCTGTCAGCCAAGTCAGAGACTCGGAATCTTGCCATAGAATTTCAGCGTTACTTAATTGGGCGCCTCGGCTTTCCGCCACCCAAAAGTGACGAACCGGCCGCCCTAGTCTCCTACTTTGAATCATTGATCGACCGCCCCCTGATGTCCGCCCGGATAAAAATAGGCTAAAATAAACTTCATGGCTGATATCCAACTTCTCGATAAAGTTATTTCCCTCGCCAAAAGGCGCGGTTTTGTCTATCCCGGTTCCGAAATCTACGGCGGTCTAGCCAATACCTACGACTTTGGTCCCCGCGGTATCGAACTCAAAAGAAATCTAACCAATCTCTGGTGGAAAGAATTCGTTAGCCAGCGGCCGGAAATCTATGGGATGGATAGTTCCGTCCTGATGAGCCCCAAGGTTTGGGAAGCCTCGGGTCACACCGCCAGTTTTACTAATGTCCTGATCGATTGCCTCAGCTGTCAGTATCGCACCCGGGCTGACCACTTGATCGAAGACAGTGTCCCGAGTAACGGCAACGTCGAGGGTAAATCGCTTGAGGAGCTCGACCAGATCATTGCCGCTAACCAAATCAAATGTCCCAAATGCAGTCAGGCCGCCTGGACCAAGACAAGGGAGTTCAACCAGCTTTTCGAAACCCAGGTGGGCATCATCACCTCGGGCAAAAACACCGCCTACCTGCGCGGCGAACTAGCCCAGGGTATGTTCGTCGACTTCAAGCATATTCTCGACAGCATCCACCCCAAACTGCCTTTTGGTCTGGCCCAGACCGGTAAGGTTTTTAGAAACGAAATCACCCTGGGCAAATTTACTTTCCGCACCCTCGAGTTCGACCTGGCCGAGTTTGAGTATTTTGTTAAGCCCGAGACTTGGGAAAGACACTTCGAGTACTGGAAGGGGGAAATGAATGCTTTTGCGAAGATGGTTGGTCTGCCCCAGGCTAACCTCCGCTGGCGCGCGCACTCTAAAGAGGAACTTAGTCACTACAGCCGGCGAACCGAAGATCTCGAGTACGAATTCCCTTGGGGCTTCAAAGAAATGTTTGGTCTGGCTTACCGCACCGACTTTGATCTAGGTAACCATATGGAGAAATCGGGCATTGATCTGCGCTATACCGATCCGAGCAGCGGCGAGAAATTCATCCCTCACGTTATTGAGCCCACCTTTGGTATTAGCCGTTTGCTGACTATTATCCTGATGAACTCTTACTCCGAGGACAAAGATAGAGACCGGATTGTTCTCCGTCTACCGAAAGTCCTGGCTCCGGCCAAGGCCGCCGTCTTCCCCCTGCTTGGCAACAAAGAGGAACTAACTAAGAAAGCCAGAACTATTTTCGACCACCTCGCTGCTAAGTTTGCAGTCGAGTGGGACGATCGGGGCAATATCGGCAAGCGTTACTACGCCCAGGACGAAATCGGTACCCCCGCCTGCATTACGGTCGATTTTCAGTCGCTCGAAGATGACACCGTCACCGTCCGTGACCGCGACACTGCCACCCAACAGCGCGTCGCTGTTGACAAACTGGTCTCCTTTTTAAATACTTAAGCTAATGATTCGAAAACTTAGTCTCATCATTGGTGCCGCCCTACTGTTATCCGCCTGTGGCGCTAAAAAGCCGGCCAGTCAAACTACTAAACAGACCCGCCAACTGATTAACGCCTTACCGCTTTCCGCGCGCCCCTTCTTGGTCGTCTTCCCCCATAGCACCAGCAAACTTCTGACCATTTATCTCGATCGGGTTGCCGGCAATATCAAACAATCCTCCATCGATCTCGAATATCTCTCCGGCAACGCCCTGAAGGGAGGCCGAACCACCATCGATTTTCCGAAAACCACGCCCTACGCTCAAGCATTCTTGCTCGGCAGTTGTTCCTCCGGCGGCAAGTGTTCCTTTGATACCGATCTCATCTCCGGCAATATCAAAAACAAACTTGATGACGGCACCGACGTTATCAACGTTCTCCGGAGCGATTTTACCTTCATAACCCACGGCGAAGTTACCACCACCGATGGTCGGGTCACTTATACCCCAAGTAGTGCCAAACAAAAGGACCAGATTCTTTTAGACACCCAGGGACTACCCCAGGCCGTCGCCGGCGAGCTGGCCTATGCCCCGATTGCCATTAGTGCCGTTAGTAATGCCAAGATTATCGGCAAGCTGACCTTTAGAGTCTCGGGAGTCAAATCAGTTATGATCTATGACGGATCCAATTTTCTCGCCGCCAAAGCTGATATCAGCGCCGACTCGGTTGGAATCACGCTCAATCAACTTCCCTGGAACAAAGCCGCCAACATTGTCCGGGACGATCTCAAGGGGGAAGCCGAAACGGCCCAGCTTTATCTGCTCGGCCCCATTGTTCTGATCAAGTAACTTTCACGCCGAAAAATCGCAAATTACCCCTTGACAGGGCAGTTTCTTTTCACGATACTGGAAAGTGGTGACAAGTGGTGAAATACCATTATAATAGTAACCAGTTACTCACCTGCCCTATGCTTTATGTTTACCTCTCGCTACTACCACACCCTCGAGACCAAAGGCCGGTTGGCGATTCCGGCGGCATTTCGCGAAAAACTACCATCTGGTGGCGTCATCACCATCGGGCTGGATGGCTGTCTATTTCTTTTCCCGAGCTCATATTGGCAAGAGCTTTGCGGCAAGCTGGCTGCCCTGCCCCTGACGAATCGGGCCGGCCGTCAATTTACAAGGTCTCTGGTCCAGTCAGCGGTCGATCTGGCTCTCGACCCTCAGGGGAGGACCTTGATCCCGGACTTCTTAAAGGCAAGCGCTTCATTAAAAAAACAAGTGGTGATCGCCGGCGCGCTGACCAGAATTGAAATCTGGGATCGCGATCGTTATCACCAGCACCTTAACTTAATAAGCGAGGATTTCCCCGATTGGGAGTCGGGGCTAAAAGATTTAAACATATGAGACACGTACCCGCCTTTGCCGGCCAGATCAAGGACATTTTTCACCTCCAACCGGGAGATTTATTCCTCGATCTTACCCTCGGTGATGGGGGACATAGTCAAGAGGCCCTCGATGCCGGTGCCCGGGTCGTCAGCTTCGATGTTGACGAGGAGGCCCTCAGTCGGGCCACCAATTTCCTCTCCGCTAAGTACACTCCCGTCATCGTTCGTCCGGAAATGGCCATTGCTATTCCGGTTGACTTCACTTGGCTTATCATTCACAGTAATTTCGCCAAGGTAGCTGAAGTAGCGGCCAAACTAAGACTGCCGCTCTTCACGGCCATCCTGGCCGATCTGGGGACTTCCCAATATCAGCTGGCAGAGGCGTCAAGAGGTTTCAGCTTTGCCCTGGAGGGCCCACTCGACATGCGTCTCGACCAGCGCCTGGGCCTCTCCGCCGCCGACCTGGTCAACGCCCTTTCCGAAAAAGAATTGGAGCAGTTACTTCTCCTGGCCGACGAGTATCAGGCCAGATCGATTGCCCGGGCCATTGTTAGCGCCAGAAAAATTACCCCCTTCAGGACTACCGGCCAACTGGCAAAGATCGTCAGCGAAGTCAAAAGGGCGAAAGTAGCCAAGATTAACCCCGCCACCAAGACCTTCATGGCCCTCCGCCTGGCCGTCAATCTCGAACGGGAAGCGTTAAAGAACATGCTCAGCGCCACCCCCAATCTCCTTACCCAGGGCGGCATCTTGGGGGTAATTAGCTTTCACTCCGGCGAAGACCGTCTCGTCAAACACTTTCTCAAGGAAAAGAAAAAGGCAGGTATCCTCCGTCTTATTAACGTTAAACCATTAAAACCAAATGAAAAAGAATTACAAATTAATCCCAAGGTCAGAAGTGCCAAACTCCGCCTGGCCCAAAAAATTTAACCAACTCGACTTCCTCATCGGTCTGGTGACCGGCTTGGTGGTCGTTTTGGCTCTCGCCAACCTCATTGGCACCAACGCCCTGGCCACCCAAGGCGTCGTTCTCGATCAGGTTCTTGGGCAGACCGAAAAGATAAACAAGGAAAATCAAATCATGACGGTCGAAATTGGCAAGAAGGCAAACTTGAGCTATATTCAATCTGCCGCCACCGACCTTGGGTTCGTCAGAGTGAGGACTAATTTAATAATTTCGGCAGACGAAGCATTGGCGGCGGTTAGATAATAATGGTTACCCAATTTCGCCTGCGGGTTGTCTTTTTTCTGATACCTTTTTTTGCCTTTCTCATCGTCATTCGTCTCTTTTATTGGCAGATCATCCGGGGACCGGGACTAGCCGAGCGCGCCAACCGCCAACATCAGGACGTCGTCGTTCTGGCCAGTCAGCGGGGCGATATTTTGGATTCTTCGGGGGAGCTCCTGGCCGGGACCCAGAATCTTTACCACCTTTTTGTCTACCAGCCCCAACTGGAGAAAGACAAGGCCGAAGTTATCAATCTTCTGGCTCCCGTTCTCGCCACCAGCGCGGCCACGCTCGATCAAACCCGCTCCCAGCTTCTCGACCGCCTTAACCTCACCAGTAATTGGGTCTCCTTGAAGCATTACTTGACCACCGATCAAAAGCAAGCCATTGAGGCCCTAAACCTTAAAGGCTTGGGTTTTGAGGATGAATTCACCCGTTTCTACCCCGAAGCCAGTCTGGCCGCCCAAGTCCTCGGCTTTGTCGGATCCGATCTGGCCGGGGAACCCCAAGGCTACTTCGGTTTGGAGGGCTA
>DATDRC010000073.1:0-4510 GCA_035291985.1 Patescibacteria group bacterium | reverse complement strand
GATTTCAGCGTCGCCACCAGCCTCTCGACTCTGATCTACATTTTTTCCGTCTTTCTCCTCGTTATCACTCTCTTTTTTGGTGATAGTGTTCGCGGCGCTACCCGCTGGCTGGGCGTTGGCCCTTTTGCCCCGCAAACATCTGAAATCGTCAAACCTCTTTTGGTCCTTGCCTATGCCGGTTTCTTGGTCAACCACAAGCTCGATAAACTAAAGAACCTGCTTCTCTACCTCGTCATGGTCGGGACCCCGGTCATCCTCGTCAAAATCCAACCGGACTTGGGCAGCGCCCTCGTTCTTTCCGCTCTGGCTGCTTTCATGGCCGTTTTCGGCGGTTTGTCGGCCAAAAAAATCAGCCTCTTTTTGCTCTTGCTTCTCCTGCTTATTCCCTTGTCGCCCTACTTTCTCAAAGACTACCAACTCGACCGGCTCGAGTCCTTTATCAATCCCTATCACGACCCCCGCGGCCGGGGCTATAACGTCATTCAGTCAGTCATCGCTATTGGCTCGGGCGGTATTTTTGGCAAAGGCGTCCGTCTCGGCACCCAATCTCACCTCAATTTCCTGCCCGAACGCCACACCGACTTCATTTTTGCCTCTTTTGCCGAAGAATTCGGTCTTTTGGGTATCAGCCTCACCCTGATTGCTTATTTCAGCCTTTTATCGCTCTTGTTAGCCACCGTCGAAAAACTAAAAGGCCAGGAGTATCGCCTCCTCGGCATCGGCATCGTTGCCATCCTTCTTTTTCAGACCGTGGTCAATATCGGCATGAATCTGGGCATGATGCCGGTGACCGGCATAACCTTGCCGTTCTTCTCCTACGGCGGCAGTTCGCTCCTATCGTTCATGGCCCTTTTGGGTATGAGTGCCCGCCTGCTTGAATTAACACCCACGCATCAGATATAATCGACACCTGCTATGGCAACCAAAAAGACACCCCCCAACACTCTCGCCGTCATCGAGCTTTCCGGCAAGCAATACCTCGTCCATGAAGGTGACAAAATCACCGCCGAAAAATTAAACGCCAAAGACGGTGACAATATAAAAGTTGACGCTGTTCTTCTTGTTTCTGTCGACGCCGAAGTCAAGGTTGGTACCCCCTATGTGGCAGGAGCCTCGGTTGAACTGACTCTCGATAAAACCGCCAAAGGCGAAAAGATCGAGATTCGGAAATTCCGCGCCAAGTCCCGTTATCGCCGCTCGACCGGCCATCGCCAGATCGAAAGTCACCTGACCGTCACCGCTATCAAGGTAAAATAAGGCATGGATCTCATTTTTAGGTTGGGTTTTTCTGAAGAACTGGCTCTCCTGGAGCTTGGCGTCGTTTCCGGTCAAAGTCCTCAAAAGGTAGGGGATCATCAATACCAAGTTCATCTTGAAGGACTTTCCCGAATGAACTATTTAGCCAATCGTCTGGGTGGCCTGGTTGAGGTCACTGACGCTAGCGGCAAAATGGTCTGGCACCACAGCGCTAAAGCTTGGTTCAAACGCGATCGCGGCAAACCCTATTCTGATCGTCACAAAGGCCTGTTGCCCCCCAAAATCGCCCGCATCCTCGTCAACCTGGCTGTGGGCATCGACGACCCTGAAGGCAAGACCCTTCTCGATCCCTTTTGCGGTTCGGGTACCATCCTCCTGGAAGCCGGGGTGATGAAGATGCATCTCCTTGGCAACGACCTCGATCCGGTCCAGACCGCCGGTGCTAAAAGAAATCTCGACTTTTTTGGCCTGACCTCAAAACTAATGACCTACGAAGCCACCGCTCTTGCCGATCACCTCAAAGAAGAAATTGATTTCATCGCCACCGAGCCCTATATGGGCCGACCGGGGACGCGGGCAGACCGCCTGCCCGACCTGGCGAAGGGTCTGATGAAGCTTTATCTGGGTTGTCTCAAGGACTGGTTTAAATTTCTAAAGCCCTTCGGCCGGATTGCCATGATCTTTCCCGTTTTTGAGTATCAGGGCAGGCAATATAAAACCAGCGCCGTCATTGACGACCCAAAGCTTATCGGCTACAATGTCGTTGCTCGAGGTTTGCTCTATAGCCAGCCGGAAGCCAGAGTTAGACGGGAAATCGTCATCCTAGAAAAGAAATAAAAATCAAACATGGCCCACGTTAAATCCGGAGGAGCAACCAGACAACATAGCCAACGCGCCGGCAAACGCCTCGGCGTCAAGGTTTACGGTGGCCAGGTAATCAAAGCCGGTCAGATCATCGTCCGCCAGCGCGGCGCCAACTTTCACGCTGGCTCCAACGTCGAGCGCGGCCGCGATTTCACCCTTTCCGCTCTCGTTAACGGCACCGTTAACTTCAAAATCAAACAGGGTACCAATTACGTCGAAGTCCTGCCAAGTAAGTAAAGTACATGGCCGACGTCATCGAACAACTCCCGATTGACCAGCTCCAGCCCAACCCCTTACAGCCTCGTGGTGTCATCACCCCCGAGTCTCTCGCCGAGCTGGTTGACTCCATCAAAACCCACGGCCTCATCCAACCTCTCGTCATCGCTCACACTCCGGCCGGCTACCAAATTATCGCCGGTGAACGCCGCTGGCGCGCCAGCCGTCTTGCCGGTCTGACGGTCGTTCCGGTCAAAATCATCCAGACCTCGCCCCAGGGAATGCTTGAAATGGCGATCGTCGAAAATGTCCAAAGGAGCGATCTTAATCCAGTCGACCGGGCCAATTCCTTCGATCGCCTGATGCGGGAGTTCGGCCTAACCAATCTCGATATCGCCACCCGGACTAGCAAAAGCCCCAGCTACGTCAGCAACTCCCTTCGTCTTTTGGAACTTCCCGATGCTCTAAAAGACGGTCTGATTTCTGGTGTCATCAGCGAAGGTCACGCCCGCGCCCTGTCCGCCATTCCCGACACCCAGGCCATGATCGAGGCCTACAAAATTATTCTCCGCGAAGGCGGCTCCGTCCGCCGCGCCGAGGAACTAGCCCGCCGCTTCAAAAAACAAATGGGCGGCAAAACCAAAGTGGCGACCAACGACATGGCCACCAAATCGATTAATGATTTGATCGATCAACTCTCTAGCCAGATCCAATCCTCAATCGGTAAAAATGCTCATGTCAAAATGAGGCGTTCCCGGATCGAGACCGCCATCAGTATCGTCCTCCGGGGAAAACCGGAAGAAACTGAGCAGCAGCTAAAGAAAATCTGTTCCGCCCTGACTGGAAGCGAATCCGTCAACGAGGTCAAAGACGAGCCGGTTAGCGAAAGTACTGTCGAAATCGCCGCCGTTGCCGCCACCCCGGCCTTCAGCAATCCTTTCGAGCCTATTCTTCCCATCGACTCTCCCAAAGACGAATTCGAGGATTATTGATTCTCCACCGGGTTAACGACCAAACCCACTTTATCCGCCGGCCAGTAGCGAAAAAATGCTTTCCCGACAATGTTTTGATAGGGGACCGGTCCCCAATCGCGGCTGTCTGACGAATGACCCCGGTTGTCGCCGACGGCAAAGATCGACCCCTCCGGAATTGTATACTCAACTCCCTCCCGTAAAAATTGTCCCGCCGCAGTCGTGTACTCCGGCGGTAAATAAAACTCATCCAGGGGTTGGCCATTGACATAAACTTTGCCTCCGGAGATCATGATTCGGTCACCGGGAACGGCGATCACCCGCTTGATGAAGTCAAAATTTTCATTCACCGGTGCTCTGAAAACAATCACATCCCCCCATTTTGGATTCCTGGTTCGAAAAGTCACTTTGTCGGTCAGAACATACTCGCTATCATGAAAGGTGGGAAACATCGAACTGCCCTTCACCTGATGCGGCTGCATCAAAAAAAGGTAAACCACCACAAAAATCGAGGCCGAAACCACAAACACCTCCACCATTTCATACAACAAACCGAGAACCTTCTTAGCTATATGGGACACACCATTAAGCTTAAGGCTCTTGGTATAATAATTCAAGCCCAAAATGGACCCGTAGCGCAGTTGGTTAGCGCGGTCGGCCTCAGGCGACAGGTCATTAACTTGGTCGCGTAGCGCAGTTGGTAGCGCACCTCATTCACATTGAGGGGGTCACTGGTTCGAGTCCAGTCGCGACCACACTTTTGGAGTCTCGCTCCCCTGCGGGAACAGTCGCCCCTGCCAGCAATGCCTTCGGCATAGCCGATGCAGGCGGGCCGCGCGGAGCTCCCGAGGGCGTACTCGGGATTTCGCATAGTACGAGCTCAAGATTCTCCAGGGCTTTTTGTATTCGATAATAATTTTTCCCTGGTCTAAAAGAAGGCAGAAAACGCAAAATTTCGAATTAAAATACTACAGGCCATTAGACCAACCTCTACACACCCATGAAAACCTATGAAATATAGGGCCTGACAGATGACCTTGATCGGTGTATATTTGCTTAACTTATGAAAAGTTGGTTTAAGTAAAGTATTGAGTGTCTAGAGTCGGCGATGTAACTTAACATCTCAGTTTTCCATTTTTGTTGCATCTCAATTTTCGTAGTATGATAACCACTAACCACCCGGCTCCAGTCGCAATTTGCGG
>DATDRC010000072.1:0-4848 GCA_035291985.1 Patescibacteria group bacterium | reverse complement strand
CTATTGGGGCACCTCCCCCGGGGACAGTTTACTGCCCTACCCCCACACCCACCCCGACTCCAACGCCGACTCCGGTCGACCCGGCGAGTTGTTCTAAGTACGGAGCCCGGAATTGTCCGGCACCGTGTCAGTTGGGGTCGAGTTGTCCGTTGTGCAAGGATGTGGTGTGCAAGGCACCAAGTAAGTTGACACCCACTCCGACGTTGCCCGGCGGCTGTTACTATCAACAAGTTAAGTGCATCCAAGAGCCTTGTGAGCCGGTTTTGGTTTGTCCGACGCCGACAACAACTCAAACCCAACCAGCGACCATTACTTGCCTGATCACGGGTATCCCGACTACCGCCGGTACTTATTCGGTGGGAGCCGTGTTAAGCAACAGCAAGACCGGTCTCATCGGACGAAAGACCTTGTCACTTTCTGTTTCTGGATCAGCGACACCGTCGGCCACTCCGACACCCTGTTATCCACCACCCAGTTGTCCCCCTCCCCCGGCCGGTTGTGTCTACCAGGGTGGAAGTTGTTCCAGCTGCGGCCAATTGGCTTGTACAGTACCCACCCCAACACCAACACCAACACCTCCACCCTATATTCAAGTGCTTACCCCAAATGGCGGCGAACAATTAACCGTGGGTCAATCCTACGCCATCCGCTGGCAGACGTCTCCCGGAATAGTAAATTATCTTATTTATCTCGTAAATTCTTTGGGGCAGGAAAGCTTGATAAATGGTGCGAGCGCACCAAACACTTCCTATACATGGATGGTAAATTCACCAATCATGCAAAATACAGGGTTACATAAAATAAAAATTGTAGATGCGGCACAGGGAGGGGTTGGTTCAGCAACCCAGGACCTATCAGATAAATTCTTTACCATTAACTCACCTATCACCACACCGACGCCAATCTCGGTGACGCCAACGCCGACGGTTTCACCCTCACCAACGACAACTTCTGCTCCAACAGTAACGGTCACGACTTCTCCGACCCTGGTGACGCCAACGCCAACAGCAAAAGTTACTCCAACACCGACGCCGCAACCTTGGTGGTACCGCTTCTTCCGCCCCACGCCCACGCCCACTCGGACAACTCCGCCCATGGGAATTCAATAGAATGCTTTAGCGGTTGAGCTTTGTTATCTTGCCCCTGGCCTTACTGGTCTTGATAAACTGCAACCAATCGCGATTGGGGAGGTGCTTTTCTTTCGATTTGATGATTTCAACCAGGTCGCCGCTTTTGAGTTGATAACTCAGGGGGGCAATTTTCTGATTAACCTTGGCGCCCTGGATATGAAGGCCGAGATCGGAGTGGACGGCGAAGGCGAAATCGACCGGAGTGGCACCTTTGGGCAGATCGTAAACGTCGCCGTGGGGTGAAAAAACATAGATGCGTTCCGACAGGGCGTCGAGTTTCAAACTTTGGACGTACTCTTCGCTATTTTCGACTTCTCTCTGCCAATTAGCCAATTCTTTGATCCAGTCCATTTTTTCTTTGACGGCGAAGGCAGTCCCGGCCTCTAATTTTTCGTCGCTTGAGCCAGCTTCTTTGGCGGTGGAATACAGGGTGTGGGCGGCGGCACCATACTCGGCCTGTTCATGCATTGCTCTAGTCCTGATCTGAATTTCGATGATGTGTTTGTGGCGATCAAAGACCTTGGTGTGAATTGACTGGTAACCATTGGGTTTCGGCTGGGCAATAAAGTCGCTGATGCCGATGTGGGGAACGGGCTGCCAAAGATCGTGAACCAAGCCGAGGGCGGCGTAACAGTCCATCTTGCTTTCGGTGATGATCCGTAGGGCGACGAGATCGTGGATCTTGCCCAGGTCGCCGTCGATCTCGGGACGGTTTAGTTTGCGAAAGAGGCTGTATTTTCTCTTTGGTCGGCCACTGACTTCCAGGTCGAGCCGATGCTGGTTGAGCTTATTTTTGATTAAATTGGTCGCCTGGGAGGTAATTTTCGCCGCCCGGGAAAAATGAGGTTTGGCAATTTGCATTAGCCAAGCGTATTCGGTCGGATAAACATAGGGAAAAGCCAAGTCTTCCAAATCTCCTTTCAGCTGACCCATGCCCAGGCGTTCGGCCAGGGGGGCGTAGACTTCCAGGGTTTCTTTGGCGATACGTTTCTGTTTGCTGATCGGCACGGCCTCGAGGGTTTGCATGTTGTGAAAGCGGTCGGCCAGGCGAATGAGGATGACGCGAATATCGCGGGCCATGGCGACAAACATCTTGCGCAAGTTTTCAACAAAAACGGCATTGGTACTGCCGCGCAGTTTGACCCGGCTAATCTTGGTAACACCGTCGACCAGAGTAGTCACTTCTTCGCCAAAGAGAGAGGCAATTTCCTCGAGAGTGTGGTCGGTATCTTCAGCGACGTCGTGGAGGAGAGCGGCCTCGATGACCGATTGGGGCTGGCGCCAGCCGACGAGAATTTCGGCCACAGAAAGAGGGTGGGTGATGTAGGCGTCCCCAGTTTGGCGCAGTTGTCCCTCGTGGGCGGCGGCGGCAAAGTCATAAACCGTTTGGAGGCGTTTTTCGTCGAGTTTGATTTGATTTTGCTTGATCGCATCAAGCAAATTGGCATAGGACATGGATAGATTATAGCGCGGCCGGCGGTGATAAAATAAGCTGATGGATTACCGAAGAAAGTTATTAGCAGATGAAATTGCCCTTTTCCCAGCGCAACTGACGCATATTTTTGATCTTTTTGCCGCGGCGGGAAAAGAAATCTACCTGGTGGGCGGAGGGGTGCGGAATATTTTGCTCTCTAAAAAACCGCTTAATTGCGATTTGACGACGAACGCCACGCCGGAAGAAATTCAGGCAATAACGAAGGAGTATGAACCATACTACGAAAATGATTTCGGGACGGTCGGCATGGCTATCGGCGATGAAGTCTATGAAATAACGACCTACCGATCGGAAAAGGGCTACACCGACTTCCGTCACCCCGACCAAATAACCTGGGGTAAGACTTTGGCGGAAGACGTCGAGAGGCGCGAATTCACCATTAGTGCGGTGGTGATGAGCAGGCGCGAGTTGATTGATTTAGTCGATGGTTTGAAAGATTTTGAAGATGGGGTCATCCGGACGGTCGGCGATCCCGAAGCGCGATTCGGCGAAGATGCTTTACGGATGATGCGGGCAATCCGGCTGGCGGCGACGCTGTCATTTCGGATCGAAGAAAAAACCTTGGCGGCAATCGGGAAGAAGGCGGCGCTACTGGCCAATATCAGCCGGGAAAGGGTGCGTGATGAACTGCTGAAAATAATCGGCAGTGGCTACCCGGCCGATGGCCTGCGCCTATTGATCTCGACCGGGCTGATGGAACAGATCATCCCTGAGATTTTGGCGGCCCGGGGGGTGGATCAAACCGGCCACCACACCCTGGATGTCCTTGACCATATGCTCGAGAGCCTGGCCGGCTGTCCCAGTCGCGACCCTCTGGTCCGGCTGGCAACCCTGCTTCACGATATCGGTAAGCCGGCAACAAAAAGATATCACTGCGTTAATTGCGGTGCTTTGATTAAACAAAGTGACCTGGTCGATGATCATTTGCGCTGCCCGAAATGTCAGACGGAACAATCGACCCACGCGGCGGCGACTTTTTATGGCCATGAAGTGATCGGTGAAAGAATGGTGGCCAAAATTGCTGACGATTTGCGACTGTCGGTCAAGGAAAAAACCAAACTAACGACTCTGGTTCGCTGGCATATGTTCGCCTACCAGCCGGAAATGACCGATGCGGCGATCAGGCGTTTCATCAGGCGAGTTGGCAAAGAAAATATTAACGATATGATTAACCTGCGGATCGGCGACCGGCTTGGCGGCGGCAGTAAAACGACCAGTTGGCGATTGATGGAATTTCAGAAAAGAATCGGTGAGCAATTGTTTGAGCCGATGGAGGTATCCGATATGGCCGTTAACGGCCAGGACGTGATGGAAATACTAAATATTAAACCGGGGCCGAAAATCGGCCAAGTTTTGAATATTTTATTTGAAGAAGTGCTGGAGGACACGAGTAAAAACAAGCGCGAGTATTTGATTGGTCGAATCAAAGAACTGGCCTAGTGGCGTCAAGAGGTCCGACCTCTTGATTTGCGGAGGTCGTCCCAGATGACAAGGAGCGGGACGGCGGTGAAGGGCGAGGAGTAGGAACCGGAGATGGTGCCGATAAGCAGGGCGAGGGCAAAGAAGCGGGTCGAGGCGCCGCCAAGGAGAAAAAGGGCCAGAAGCATGAAGATGATGGTGAGGGAGTTGTTAAGCGAGCGGATCATGGTCTCGCTGACGGCCTGGTTGGCCAGCTCGTAGACAGACTCATTGGAGTGGCGTTTTTGGAGTTCGCGAATGCGGTCGTAAACAACAATGGTATCGTGAACTGAGAAGGAGAGAACGGTCAGGGTGGCGGTGACAAATAAAAGATCGACTTCGATGCCAAAGAAGTGGCCGAGGAGGGAGAAGATGCCCAAAAGCACTAAGCTATCGTGAAGCATGGCCAGGAGAGCACAGACGCCAAACTTTAATTGCTTAAAGGCCCGGGTAATGTGAATCAAGATCAACAGGGAAGCCAGAAGAACGGCATAGATGGTCTTCTTGATCGTTTCCTGACCCAATGAGGGGCCGAGAGTCTCAAAGGAAACCATTTTCAGGTCTTTGTTTTTTTCTTTTAGTTTCCCAACCATTTCATCCGCTTGTTGTTGGGTCATGTCTTTCTGGCGAATAATGGTTGAGTCGGAAAGGGTAAGGACAGAACCGCCGGTGAAGTCGATACTCAATTTGAGACCGAATCGTGCCAGGGAGATGGCGCCGGGGATGATAATCAGGAGCGAGAGGGCGAGATAGAGATAGCGGAGT
>DATDRC010000071.1:0-3365 GCA_035291985.1 Patescibacteria group bacterium | reverse complement strand
TGAATGCCCTGGGCTGGGGAGAAGAAGCGTTGGCTACTTCTCTTTTTCGGCGCGCGCGACAATGACGTCGTGCGTTTCGGTCTTGTTCCTGGCAGCGAACTCGTCAATCGCCATTTGCTTCGCTTTCGCGATGGCGACGTTGAGCGCCGGGCTGGCCTCATTGCTGAGGCTTTCCGCCTTGTCCAGGAACGCGATCATGGCCAGGTAGCGTTCCTCCATGGTGCCACTACTCATTGCTTGCATCAGTCCGTCGAACATTGTCATCTCCTTTTTGGCGCCAATCGAAAGAAAGTTCCGCCGCTGTGTTGGCGGATTTGGGGAGATGATAGCCTATAGACAGTCGATTTGCAAGTCTGGGGGCGGCAAAAACGGGGAGGGAGGAGTAAAATATGGGGTATGAATGAGGCGGAAGAACGACGGCGGACGGTTGAGGCCAGGAGGGCGCTGGGGGCGGAGATTATTTTGGGTTTGGATAGTAGCGTTGAATTGAGAGAGTATGCCGGTTCGGCGGACTTGGTTGAGTTTTTTGAGCGGTTTACCGAGGCTGGTGAGGCCTGGCGGATCGCCCTCCTGTCAGCGGCAGAAGCCTTGACCTTGATGCGTGAGGCGGGTGAGTGCCGGGCTGATCCGGAAATGGTAAGGGATTTGATATATTGGTGCCGCCGGGCAGTCGGTTTGCCCGAGGATTTGATTTTTCGAGTTGAAGATGGAGGAGTGACCGACGAGACAGCATTGTTAAGAGGTCGGACCTCTTGATTTATTAAGTCTGGAAGAGCTTCAGATGAGTAATATTTTGAAAGTGTTTAGTGTTCAAGGTATAAAGTTCACCTTCGTGGGTTATGGCTGTTGCGGCGATGGCCGCATCGGCGAGGTCGATAATAATTTTACTGTCTCTGACGATTTTTCCCGCAAGTCGAGCCACGTCGACGTCGTAGGGAAGGACGACTAATTGGCTGATCACGGCCATCATTTGACTCTCTTTGGTTGGGTTAATGGTGCTTTTGCCTTCGTAGAGTTCCTGAATTGAAATGACAGATATCCCCATCTCCTCTCCACTAAACTTCTTTGACAATTCAGAGAGAATTGAGTCGTTAGATGGCTGCCGCAGATGGTCGATGATGATATTGGTGTCAAGGACTACCATTCCGATTTTGCTGATTTAGCCGCCTGGATCTCGGTTTTTCTTCTTTTCTTCTCTGTTTCTTTCCAATTATCACCTTTCCAAGCGCCGGAAGTCGATCTAAGAATCTCTTGGAAGATTATTTTTGAGTCTGAAGAGGCAGTCGATTTGTTGAGGGGGGTGATGAGGACGCCGTCTGATCTTAGAATCAGATTCACGAAGACATTTTCGTCGATGTTTAATTCTTGTCTGAATTTCTTGGGAATGACGATTTGGCCTTTTGAGTTTGGTTTGGTTATTGTAGTTAAATTCATACTGGTACGAATTTAATACAAATCCGGGTTTTTGTCAAGCGTAATACTGATTTGACAAACGGTATTACCGTTGGTAATATGGAATTATGGTTGGTACATCTACAGTTACATCAAAGGGGCAAGTTACCGTTCCCGAGTCGGTGCGGTTGTTCTTGGGGATAGTCCCAGGTGACAGCCTTTATTTTGAGGTGGAGCCAGAGAATGAAGTGGCTAAGATTAGGAAGGCACCGAAAAGTATGGTGTCGGAATTGGCCGGATCGCTGAAGTCAAAAGTCCCGTTCGTGGATAATATGTCGGAGGTTAGAGATAAAGTTTGGAGAGAGGTTGGCAGAATGTACGAGAAAAAGCTTTATGGGAAGAAGAAGGGTTGAAACTGTTTGTGTCGATACCAATGTGGTGCTCCGGTTTCTATTGGGAGACGAATCTAATTTTTATAAACAGGCGGAAGAGATTTTTTTCAGAGCGGAACGCGGAGAAATCAAGATATATCTGGACGAAATAATCGCGGTTGAGGCCGTCTGGGTCCTGATTAAGTTATACAAAATAAAGAAACAGGATGCTTTGGTGACCATGACAAAATTATTGAAGGCTAAATATATCGTCAATCCGAGAAAAAAAATGATGGCTAAGGCAATTATCTTGAGTTCTAGAACAGAATTGAGTTTTCCTGACGCATGGCTACATATAGTGTCCAAAGAGTCGGGGTATAGAATGAAGACGTTCGATTTGGCCTTGATGAGACATTCTGGCAAGGACTAGCACCAAAAAACCCCGCCGAAGCGGGGCTTTTGAAAATTCCACCTCGGTAGTTTTATTTAAGTTCTACTTTAGCGCCAGCGGCTTCAAGCTTTGCTTTGGCGGCTTCGGCGTCTTCCTTTTTGGCGTTCTCAAGCAGAGTCGCGGGAGTTTTTTCGACCAGATTCTTGGCTTCGACCAAGCCTAGATCGTTTTTGATCTCGCGAACGGCCTTGATGACACCAATCTTGTTAGCACCGGCGTCGGTGATAACGACGTTGAACTCGGTTTTCTCTTCGACGGGAGCGGTGGCGGCGGGTGCAGCCCCGCTTAGCGGGGTGGCAACTGGAGCGGCGCTGACACCGAACTTCTCTTCGAGAGCTTTCACCAATTCAGCCACTTCCAGAACGGAGAGTTCACTGATTTGATCAACTATTTTTTGGAGTTTGTCGCTCATGTGATGTTTATAATTAATAATTAATGACGGGCGATAGCCTCGAGGGCGTAGACCAATAATTGGGCGGGAGTGTTGATTTGGCGGACCAGGGCTTGGGCGGGAGCGGCAAGCTGGGCGAGGAGGGTGGCCAGGAGTTGCTCGCGGCTAGGCAGCTGGCTTAAGGTCTCGATGTCTTTGACGGAGAGAATCTGGCCATCGAGGAGGCCAAGCTTGATCTCGGGTAGGCTCTTGTCTTTATCTTTGATGAATTCAGCTAGGGCTTTGGCGGTAGTGACGGCATCGGACTCCGCAAAGATGACGGCGGTGGGACCATTAAGAACGTCTTCGAGTTCTCTGGGAAGGTCGCCTAGCTTTTCTTTGAGGGCAATTTTGAGAAGATTATTTTTGGCGACCAGGAATTCGCCGCCGGCGGCGGAGAGTTTGGCGCGCAGAGTGGTCTGGTCGGCGACGGAGAGGCCGGCGTAGTTGGCGAGGATGACCGCCTTGGCGGTTGCCAGATGGTGTTTGATTTCGGCCAGGCCGTGAACGTTTCTTTGACTGGGCATAAAAATAGCTCGTCCAAAGCGAGCGGTAACAGGTACTCCTGCTGGGGACTTAATGATCGCCCTAGGTCTTTGGACTGAGGGAGATTATATGCCAAGGGGGAAATTATTGCAACGGAGTGTATAATATGGGTCTAAATGGAGAAACTTGATACTTTTCGGATTCAGTTGGAAACTAATATTTGGAGCGTTCTGGG
>DATDRC010000070.1:0-5068 GCA_035291985.1 Patescibacteria group bacterium | reverse complement strand
CTGGTGGTTTTGGCTTCCCGAAGCGAAACCGTGACATTTTCTTTCTCAACAGCGTCCAGAGTTGAAAGGATTGCCTGTTCCAAATCTTTGACATCCAGTTTGTGGGCACTAAAGTCCAAATCTTCGGAAAAACGAGGACTTTGATAGATTATTTTCAAGGCTGTTCCACCTTTAAAGTAAATTGAACCAGCGGTGGATTGTTGATAGAAGTAGTTTAGGAATAAGTGTTGGAAATACTCCCTGGTCGCGTTAAGTTCGGTAGTCTGGTGTCTGGTAGTCAAATCTCTAATTTTGCCAATGCTTATCATAGATATTCTCTGATCAATTTATTGAGTTTGGGGCGATCGTAAAGTTTAGCGAACTCGATTATTTTTTCTTTATTCAGGTTTTTTAGATTCAGTCTTTCGTTTATAGGTTTTTTACCCAAGGCTACAAAGTAAAAATAATCAACCAGGGCTTTTTCCGGATCAGCAATCAAAAACGATTTCTCGCCTATCTTCGTTATGCCATAGCCGATATAGGTCTTTTTCTTAATCTTCAGATAGGCAAAGGTTTTAGAATCCAGATTATAATTACGGGTGGTTTTGGTAGTGGCAGAGGTTACAATGTAAGGCATTTCGGGCAAGATATTATAAAACGCCAGGGCATATTCAAAGGAAAGGTAAGATGGTTGATACAAGCGGTTGGCAATCTCCTCTTCTGACGGCAAATCAGATTTAAGGGCATATAAGCCTTGCCGAAGCCTCACCAGGAATGCCTCTCTAACCCACTTGCTAAGGTAGCGTTTGGTTTTGTAGCCTGGTATTGTGAAAACCAGGCTAAATTCTGAAGGGGTAAAGATGCGTAGGCCTCTTTTAAGGAATTCTTCTCTGACTGTAAATGGTTTCAATAAAGTATACATTTGTGTACCTTTCTGAAATAATTTTAAAATATTTCTTAACATTTGTCAAATCGAATTCGGTTTCGACTACCTTCAGACTTCTTTGTCATGGCTGAGTCTGGATTAACCAATAATTGAACATAATATCGGTGATGAGCGGCTGGTTGATGGTGGTACGATGGAGTTGGTGTGGACCCACCGGGTTGGGCGGCGACTCCGTCAAAGTAGCTTGCAGGAGTTCAACTCTCCTTGGGTCCACATCGCTTGACTTTTTTAATATCAGATGGTACAGTATGGGTGTTGACGGAGTCGCAAGACCCGAACTCGGCGCAAGCCGCCAAACGAGCTCTCGAAAGAGGGCTTTTTTGGTTCTTGGGTTATTATTCATAATTCTATCTTTGCGGATCATAAATCGTATTTTCATGGCTGGGTTTGGATGAGCCAATAGTTAAAGGTGACGTTGACAGTGAGCGGCTGGTTGATGGCGACGGTGAAGCCAGCGCCTTCCTGTTTAGATTTAATATACAGCACCTGATTGCTGGTTTTCTTGACAATTTTGGTTATTTCTGTTAAGATTTCAATTAGAAAAAGATCGAGCGGGCTATCGCACCGGAATGAAAGACTTCCGCTTAAATAGCCAACAAACGCTTGATCTTTTTTGTTTTTCATCCGAGTATTCCTTGTAAGCTTTTCTTTACTAATTTCAGATCAACGATCTTCTCGGGTTTCCTTTTGCCGGTATAGACGTAATATGAATGCCAGTGAGCCTCGCATTTTTTACCGATTTCATGAAATAGGATTTGAGAGGGCTGGATATTTTTACTATTCTTCTTTCGGAAGAGTTCTAGGAGGTAACCTTTGATTAGGGACGATTTTCCCAGATACTCTATATCAATGACAACTTCGGTGAAAGCGATGTCTTTGATGAGTAAGTAAACGAGGAGGCTAAAAAGTCGGAAAACAAAAACTTTACCCTTGCCTCTGTCTCGAAAAAGCTTTTGGATCGCCCGCTTGTCCTTGGCCTTAATCAACAGGGCCGTTTTTTTGCCATTGGCAAAGGCGATGACGGTGTCGCCACTGCCCTCAACCTTGCCGGATTGGTCGATGTAAATGCGGTTGATTGATTTGGCTGGTTTTTTGGCGTGGCGGCGGGGTGATTTTTTCACGGCTGGGTTTGGATTAACCAATAATTGAACATAATATCGGTGGTGAGAGCCTGGTTGATGGCGACGGTGAAGCCAGCGCCTTCCTGTTTAGATTTAATATACAGCACCTGATTGCTGGTATTGGAGATGGGAGTAAGGTAGACATAGGTACCGAGGCGGACGTTGGAGTTGGCGATGATGAGTTCGGTAGTGCCGGCGGTGATGGTGCCCGTGCCGATGGTGGCATTAGTATTGAACGCGCCCGAAGAAGTGGCGGTGGCCGATTCGGTGGCGGCGGAGGCGATGATGAGGCCGGAAGTGGCCAGTTCCCGGAAGGAAGCGGCACCGGAAGCATTGATGGCGGAAACGAGTTGGCCGTTTTTGTTGAAGAAGGAGGCGAGGTTGCCGCTATTTGAGGCCGATTCGGTTCCACCTGGGAGGAGTCCCGAGTACGGTTCACCGTCCCAGGAGGAACCGGCCCCCGAGGGGTCCCGCGCACCAATGATCAGTTGGCCGGAGATGGTGGCCAGGCTGGCGATGAGGTTGTCTGTTGTAGTTTGAGTGCCAGTGATGTTGTTGGCGTAGAGTTTGCCAGTGACAGTCAGATCGCCATTGATGAGAACTTGGCCGTCGGGGGTAAGAGTCATCAGGCCGGCGAGGAGATTGATGGGAGCGGAGGCGGTGGGTTGGAGATAGAGAGCGCCTTCGGCGGAATTGAGGGAGTTGCTGATGAGAGAGGTATTGACGAGCAGAGTGTCGGTAATGATGACCGGCTGGTTATAGAGAGCATACTCGCCGGAGATGGTGGCCACTGGCCCGGGTTCGGGGGCGGTGAGGGCGGCGTAGTCGCTGTATTTGGCTTTGATGGCGGCGAGAATGGCCGAGGCGGAGGCATATTTTTCGTTGAGATTGTCGATGACGGGCGATTGGAGATCGGTGGCATAGAGGGTGCCGGAGATGGAGGCGTTAGTGGCGACGAGGGTGTCGATTTGGGCCAGGGGCGAGAGGAGCTTGCTGTTGACTTTGAGAGTGTCAATATTGGCGATGGGTGAGGTGATTTCGTTACTGAAGAGCTTCTGGGTGTTGATGATGCCGGTCGTCAGGTTGGCGACGAGAAGGGCGGCGTAGGAGCCGATCTCGGCGATGGGGTTATTGCCCAGTTTGAGTTCGTACTGGTTAATATTGGTCTCGGTAAAGGTGGGGTCGAGGACGAGAGGGCCGTTTTGAGCCAGGTTGTTTAAGGGCAGATCGGGGTCGCTGATGACGAAACCGGCGATGCCTTCAGCCGGACGGGTGTTGATCCATTTCTCGCTGTCAAAACGGGGGGCGGTGAAGCGGTAAGAGACGGTAGTGGGCTGACTGCTATAGATATGGAGGAGCATCCGGCTCGGTTCCAGTTCGTACCAGGTGCGGGCGGCGCTGGCCGGGGTGAGGACGATAGCCAGGTCGCGAATGTGAGTTTTCAGGTCGGTCACCTTGGAGAAGAGCCAGAGGTTGCTGGCTTTGGGCAGGTTAGAAAAGTCGATGGTGGTGCGGTAGCCGACGTTGGCGACCAGCTCTGTTGTTTGGATATTGCCGGTAACCTCTTCATTCTGGCCGATCATGGCGGGCAGATAGGTGGCGTATTTTTCACCGTTGATGGTATAGGGCGGGTCGATGGTACCGACGTCGATCTTGCCCGTGCCGCTGACGCCGACAATTAATTGAGAAGTTAAAGGATTGCCACAGCCTGGCGGGTAAGCGACGTTACAGCCGAGCCAGGTGGTGCCGACGACGTTGAGGTTGCCGGAGACGCTGGCGTCATTGTCAAAGGTCCACAGCCCGGCGCCATTGTCGCCGAAGTGTTGGGTGGCCAGGTTAATGGAAACGGTGGCGCCGTTTTGGATGGCGTTGCTGATGTAAATTGATTTCCATTGTTTGGTTGATGAACCGATGTCCTGAACGCTGTCGAAGCCGGGCAGGAGACGGCCGGTAGGTGGAGTGGCCGCGGCGCTACTACCCCAAAGGGTTAAGTCGCCGGTAGAAGCCAGGCTCATGCGGCGGGCGCCGGAGGAGGAAGCGGCGAAGATATCGTAGTTGAGGCTATTGTCGACGACGAGGGTGGCAAAAGAAGTGGCGCCGGAAATGGAGGCGACAGCTATAGTGCCCAGCTGGGCGCGAATGTCGACGCCGGCGCGGGGAGTGGTGTTGTAGAAAGCGGTCCGGCCGGTGGGGTTGATGACCAGATTGCCGGTTTGGGTATCGCCGATGGTGAGAGTGGTATTCAGCCGGCCGGCGATCGTTCTCGCCCCGTCATAGAAGGTGAGGTTGCCGGAGACGGTGGCGTTGCCAACGACGTCCAGAAGTTCAGATGGTACTGTTGTCCCAATTCCCACGTTTCCCGCTTGAGTAATGACAAAGCGGTTAAGGCCGGAAGATGAAGCGGTAAAGATATCACCAGTGCCGGAGTTATCGACGACGAGAGCGGCCAGGGAGGTAGCGCCGGAGATGGAAGCGACGGGAATGGTGCCGAGCATAGAACGGAGGTCGGTAGTGGCCAGCGGCGTCATGGTGCCGACACCAAAACGGCCGGTGTTGATCCAGGAATCATTATTAGGTGTACCGGTCAATTTGACGAAGGCGGAGGCGGTGGAGATGGCCCCCATTAAAAGGTCGTCGGAAATGAAGGTGGGGGTCAGGGCCTGGCCATTGCGTTGCCAGTAGCCCTGGACGCCGGTGACGTTAGCGAAGACGTTGCCGGCATAGACATTTCTCCAGCGCAAATTGGACTGGCCGAGGTCAACCTGGTTGTCAATGCTGGGGGCGACGAAACTGCCGACGGCGCCGTTTTGGGGAGCGAGGGAAAGATTACCGCTGGAGTTGCCCCCGAATGTTAGAGTCTGATTACTTGTGGATTGGATTGTTGGGGTTGTATAGAGTGTTAGAGCACCGGAGATAGAGGCGGAGGATTGGGCGGTGAGCGTCCCCGCCACCGTCGCCGCTCCGGTAACGGACAGGGCTTCGGTATCGGCAATGATGTTGCCCTTGTTGAAGGTAGACAGAG
>DATDRC010000069.1:0-2176 GCA_035291985.1 Patescibacteria group bacterium | reverse complement strand
CTTGCGACCGATGAACTGGACCGTCCGGCGGAGTAGCGGCGGTTCAATCGGGTCAAAGTCGTAGTCCCCTTTTTCGTATAGGCTGGCTGCTTTCAAATGAATGGGTTCGTCGAAGGTGGGTGATTCCAGAGTAGCCAGGCGAAAACCAAGCATTAGCCAGAGATAGAGAAAGAGGAAAATGAAGAGGTGGCGGTATTTCATTTCAATTTAAATATTTGAATGCCGATGGCGTTGGTATGAATTAAGTCCCCGGCAATGGCGCTTGGGTCAGCGCCTTTGGTAACGAGGTAATCATAGCGCTTGGCTTGATCGGCAAAACTATCGTGATCGAAATTGTAGGGAAAATAGTAGAGGTTGTGAAGATTGGCGATCAAATATGTGCCAGCAGGGGGCAGGTTTTTGGCGACATAACTATCAGAGTCGATGAAGGTACCGGGCAGGCGGCTGCTCAAACTGGTTAGGAATTGGTTGAGGTTTTGGCTGCCGGTCAGGTAGGGTAAATATTTCAGATAGGACCCGGCCCTCATGACGAGGACGGTGAGAGAGCTGATGGTGAAAGCGGTGATAAATAAAATAGCAATCTTGTCTTTGAGACGCGAAAGAAGATAAATGGCGACCAAAACGACGGCGGGGAGGTAAGGGAGGTAATAGCGGGTTGATGGCGGCGGAGTAAGCAGAAGATAAAAGGTGCCAAGAATCCCAAGAAGCGCCAGTTGACGGATGTGCCGGCGCGAGGAGAGTAGACCCAGAAAGCTAATCAGATAAACGAGGCCGCTGACGGGGGAAAGAAAATCTTCGGAGGGGCGGGTGAGAAAAATGGGTGCAGTGACAAAACGAGAAATGATTTCAAGAGGAGAAAAGTAGGCCGGACTAACCTGGGCCAGCTGGGTTACCTGCATAAACGGCTCGAGTAAGGGGTAGATCGGGTTAGCGGTAAAATGGTAGGCGATAAAAAACCAGGGCGAGGCGGTGATCAGGGCGGGAATGAGAAGAACGGGAGAAAAAATCAGGGCATAGAGGGCAAGTGAGCCGAGGGCCTGCCATTTGGTGCCGATCGCCAGGCCAAGGAAGATGCCAGCAGTGAGCAGACGACGTTTGGTGGTTTTACCTTCAACAAGGAGATAGAGGGCGGTCATTTCGAACAAGGTCCGGACCAGATCGACATAGCCGCTGCTGCTCTGCCAACTGACGAGCCAGGTGGCGTAAAAAAGATTGGCGGCGGTCAGGGCAAGAAGAAAATTGCCGGTATATTTTTTGGCCAGGCGGAAGAGCAGAAAGACAACTCCCAAACCGGCGAAAAACTGCACCAGTTTGGGTCCGTGATAGCCAATTAAGGAAAATAGGGGCAGGGAGATAACTTCGGCTAAACGGGGCATGGCCGAGTAGTAATAGAGACCGCCGGGGAAATACCATTGGCCGCGGGTCAGGAAAAGTTTGGAAAGGGGCAGGTGATACCAAAGGGCGTCAAAACCGAGTTCGGGCATAAAGACGCCGAGAAGATTGAGGGCGATCAGAGAAAGCAAAATGAGGAGGTTGACGTAAATTAAGATTTTTGACACCACTGAAAGACCCTAACACTTAATGACTGGACGCTCATCAGGTAAGCCTGAAACAGGCCAAGACAGCCATCGAGAAAACCGAGTTTCATTTTGTAGTTAAAAATGAACTTGGCCAGGGGATTGGCCAATAAACGAAAGACCGAGAAAGGCTTGCCTTCTTTGGCTAATTCTTTGGCGTCAAGCGGGCCGTAGAGGGCGATCCGGTCGATAAAGGGCGAAACCAGCTCCCGGCGGTCATGAAAAAGCGGGTTAACGAGCTCCCCCACTGGGCCGGTGACCTGCCAGACTTCGTGAACCGGACGGATGAAACGGCCGGCGTCTTTTTTGGCCAGGCGAATAATTTTGATATTGCCGGTTTCCCCATGGCGGAGAGTTTGACCGAAGTAGCGATCAAGCCGTCTGAGATAATAGGCCGAATGCTGAGCGGAAGAAATAGCCATCTTGATCTCAGCGGCTAGTTTTTCCGAGACGACTTCGTCGTCGTCGACAAAGAGGACCCAATCCCCTTTCGCCTTCGCTAAACCAAAATTTCGCTGGGCGGCAAAATCGCCTTTTAGGGGCTGGAACCGGGGCTGGTCGCGGACCAGAACGACTTCGTCGGCAAAAGCAACCGACCT
>DATDRC010000068.1:0-14715 GCA_035291985.1 Patescibacteria group bacterium | reverse complement strand
TGGCTTTTAGTAAAGGGAGGAGGCGGGTGACGATGGCGGTAGTGGCGGCGGGGGTAAGGGCGAGGTGTTTATTTTGGGCCACCTGGTAGGCGTTGAGGCGATTGGCTTCGACGGCGGTGACGTTACTTAGGTTTTTGACGGAAGAAATAAGAGCGGCACCTTCCTGGTGATGGACCAAGAGAGTGCCCTCTTGGGGAAGGAGTGACTTAATGGTCTTAACTTTGGGGGTGGTGACTTCGGGAAGGATGATTAATTCCAGCAGCTTGTCTTTGGCGTAAAGAGAGAGGATGCCGGCCAGGGCCGCGGCTTTCATCTTCCGGTTGACCTGGAGATTGGCTGGTTGGACGCCGGTGGGACCATGGGCGACACCGCCGCCGACAAAGATTGGCGCCATCCGGCTGCCGTGGCGGGCATTACCGGTGCCTTTTTGTTTGTAGGTCTTCCTGGTCGTTTTGGTCAGTTCACCCCTGGTTTTGACCTTGCTGGTGTCCTGATGGGCATTATCGCGGTAAACGTGGAGGACTTGGGTGAGCAGAGAGGGCTTGACTTCATAGGCGAAAACACGGGGATCGAGTCCCTCGGGGATACTCGGGATCTTCGCTTCGCTTCGAACGACTGGTCTTCTGGTTGAAACCTTCTTTGCAGTTGGTGTTTTGATCGATCTGGTGGCCATGTTAAGCTTTGACTTCGGCTAACCTGGTAACTTTGACGGTGACAAAAGAAGCGGTGGCCCCGGGAACAGTGCCTTTGAGTTTGAGAATCCGGGTGGCGGGGTCGAAGGAGATGACCTTAAGATTTTTGGTGCTGACGGTGACGCCACCCATACGGCCGGGCATTTTTTTACCGGGGAGAATTCGACCGGGAGTGGTGCCGCGGCCGATAGAGCCAGGGGCGCGTTCACGGTCGGATTGACCGTGGGTCCGGGGTCCGCCGGCAAAGCCCCAACGCTTGACGACGCCGGCAAAACCTTTGCCTTTGGATTTGGCAGAAACGGTGACTTCCGAATTCGGGGTGATCAGGGTTTCAATGGCGAGCGGGCCTGCGGCTAGTTCGGCGGTGGTTTGCCTGATCTCTTTGATCCTTTGGGGGGTAAAATCCAGGTTTTTACTCTTCAGAAGACCCAAGAGGGATTTTTTGGTGGTCATTTTCTTGGCACGGCCCAAGGCGACGATTAAAGCGCGATAACCGTCTCGGTCGTCCATTTTCTCACCAATAACCTGATGCTCGGGGACGAGGAGAGAAGTCACGGGCACGCGGAAACCGGCCAGAAATTCCTGGCTCATGCGTTGTTTGATAGCGTAGATTTGGTTTAGCATTGTAGTTTTGTTTG
This sequence comes from Patescibacteria group bacterium, assembly GCA_035291985.1. Classification (GTDB taxonomy): domain Bacteria; phylum Patescibacteriota; class Microgenomatia; order UBA1400; family MFAQ01; genus 2-01-FULL-50-23. The sequence continues at coordinate 13,385 of DATDRC010000068.1, read as the reverse complement.
TTTAGCATTGGGCGGTGCTATTTGTCATTGCGAACGAAGTGAAGCAATCTATTTAGATAGATCGCCACGGTCGCCTCAGGCGACCTCGCGATGACGGTATGGATTGGTCACATTTTAATTTCGATACCGACCCCGGCGGGCAGGTCGAGGTGCTGGAGCGAGTCGATCGTTTTGTTAGTCGGCGAGACGATGTCGATTAGCCGCTTGTGGGTTAGAATTTTAAAGTGTTCGCGGGCATCCTTGTCGGTGTGGGGACTGATGGTAACGACAATGGACTTTTTCTTGGTTGGCAGAGGCACGGGGCCGACCACCTGCGCACCCGCAGCCAGAGCGGTGCGAATAATTTTATTCGCGGCTTCGTCGATGACCCGATGGTCAAACGATTTGAGCTTGATGCGGATGCGTGGTTGGGTCGCCATACGTTCCTTTATTCAAGAATTTCAATAACAGAACCAGCGCCGACGGTCTGGCCGCCTTCGCGGATAGCGAAGCGAAGGCCTTTGTCCAGGGCGATCGGGGTGATCAATTCGACGGTGATTTTGGCGTTGTCACCGGGCATGATCATCTCGACACCCTCGGGGAGCTTCAGCTCACCGGTAACGTCGGTGGTGCGGAAGTAGAACTGGGGTTTGTAACCGCTGAAGATGGGCGTGTGACGGCCACCTTCATCTTTACCCAAGACGTAGATCTCAGCGCTAAACTTCTGGTGAGGCTTAACACTGCCCGGCTTGGCCAAAACCTGACCGCGGAGGACGTCGTCCTTTTCGATACCGCGAAGAAGGATGCCGGCGTTATCACCCGCTTGACCCTGGTCAAGACTCTGGTGGAACATCTCGACGCCGGTGACGACACTCTTTTTGGTGTCTTTGATACCGACGATCTCGATTTCAGCGCCGACCTTGACGACACCGGTTTCAATACGGCCGGTGACGACGGTGCCGCGACCTTTGATACTAAAGACGTCTTCAACGGGCATGAGGAAGGGTTTGTCGAGGTCACGGACGGGGGTAGGAATCCACTCATCGACGGTGTCCATGAGCTTCATGATGCCTTCTTGGGCTTCTTTGTCACCCTCGAGAGCCTTGAGAGCAGAAACACGGATGATCGGGGTGTTTTCCTCGAACTGGTATTTCTTCAAAAGTTCTTTGATCTCCATCTCGACGAGATCGAGAAGCTCGGGGTCGGTCACGGCGTCAACCTTGTTTAGAGCGACGACCAAACGGGGGACGTTCACCTGGTGGGCCAGGAGAAGGTGTTCCTTGGTTTGGGGCATGGGGCCATCGGTGGCCGCGACCACCAAAATAGCTCCGTCCATCTGGGCGGCGCCGGTGATCATGTTCTTGATGTAGTCCTTGTGGCCCGGACAGTCGATGTGGGCGTAGTGGCGCTTAGCAGTCTCGTAAGGAACGTGGCTGATCTGGATGGTGACGCCACGAGCCTTCTCTTCGGGAGAAGCGTCGATCTGGTCAAAAGCCAGCGCAGTAGCTAAGCCTTTGGCGGCGAGGGTATTGGTAATAGCCGCGGTAAGAGTAGTTTTACCGTGGTCAACATGGCCAATGGTACCAATGTTGAGATGTGGTTTGGTGCGGTCGAATGCCATTTTCTTTTTTTAATTACTAACTTATAATTACTATTACTTGGTTGGTTGATTAACCTTTAAGAGCTTCGCCGCCAGACTGTCGGGAAGGATTTCGTAATGACTAGGTTCCATGTAGTAACTGGCGCGGCCCGCGGTCAGCGAGCGGATGACAGTGGCGTAGGATCCCATTTCCGAAAGCGGTGTGGCCGCGATAACAACGCGAGCATTCCCCCTCTGAATCGTACCCTGAATTTGGGCACGACGGCTACTGATATCCCCAATTATATCACCTAGGTAGTCTTCAGGGGTAGTTACCTCGACCTTCATGATCGGTTCGAGGACGACGGGTTTGGCTTTCTTGACGGCATCCTGGACGGCCATCGAGCCGGCAATTTTGAAGGCCATCTCGGATGAGTCGACTTCGTGGAACGAGCCGTCAACGACGTCGACTTCGATATCGACGACCGGGAAGCCGGCGATGACGCCGTTAGCCAGGGCTTCACGAACGCCTTTTTCAATCGGGGTGATGAATTCCTTCGGAATAACACCACCGACGATCTTGTTGTTGAAGACATAGCCTTCGCCCCGGACTTTCGGGCGAACGATAAGGACACAGTGACCGTATTGACCGCGGCCGCCGGACTGACGGATGTATTTACCTTCGGCCTCGACTTCGCGGGTGATGGTCTCACGATAGGCGACCTGGGGGGCGCCGGTATTGGCGTCAACCTTGAACTCACGGCGGAGACGCTCGACCAGGACCTCGAGGTGGAGCTCGCCCATGCCGGAGATGACGGTTTGGCCGGTTTCGTGGTCAGTCCTGATCTGGAAGGTCGGGTCTTCGTCGGAAAGTTTATTGAGAGCCAAGCCCAGTTTTTCCTGATCGGCTTTGGTTTTGGGTTCAATCGCCAGAGAGATGACCGGCTCGGGAAAGGTAATGGATTCGAGAACGATGGCGTTGGTTTCTTCGCAGAGGGTATCACCGGTTTTGGTGGCCTTGAGGCCAATAACGGCGACGATTTCGCCGGCAGAGGCCGAGTCAATTTCTTCGCGGTCGTTACTGTGCATGAGCAGGATGCGGCCAACGCGCTCGCGTTCGCGCTTGCCGGGATTGTAGATGAATGAGCCTTGTTTGAGGGTGCCGGAGTAGACGCGGACGAAGGTGAGACGGCCGACGTGAGCATCGGCCTGGATCTTAAAGGCCAGACCGGCGAAAGGCGCGTTGACCTCCGGCTGCCTGATTTCCGGCTCGTTGGTGTCGGGGTTAACCCCGGTAACGGCACCACGGTCGAGCGGAGAGGGAAGGAAATCGACGACGGCGTCAAGCAGGGGCTGGACGCCTTTGTTGCGCAAGCTGGAGCCGGGAAAAACGGGAACGATGGCGTTGGTGCAGGTAGCCTGACGTAAAGCGGCCTTAAGGTCAGAAATTTCAATTTCTTTGCCGTCGAGGAAGTTGGCGATGAGCTGATCATCGGTCTCGGCGATGGCCTCGACCAGTTTGGCCCGGGCGGCTTCAACCTCGTCTTGCATGTCGGCGGGGACGTCCTCGACGACGTATTTGGCGCCGGTTTCGTCACCTTGCCAAATGATGGCTTTTCTTTCAAGAAGAAGAACAATGCCTTTGAAGGTATTTTCGACGCCAATCGGAAGGGCCATGACGGCGGTTTTGGCGCCCAGTTTTTGGTTCACCTCTTTGATGGTGTTGTGAAAGTCAGCTCCCAAAACGTCCATCTTGTTGACGAAAGCAATGCGGGGAACTTTGTATTTGTCGGCCTGGCGCCAGACGGTCTCGGTTTGAGACTGGACTCCTGAGCCGGCATCGAGAACGATGATGCCGCCATCGAGAACGCGGAGGGAGCGTTCGACCTCGGCGGTGAAGTCGACGTGGCCGGGGGTGTCAATGATGTTAACGCGATGTTCGTCCTGGTAGAGGGTGTTTGCCAAAACCGGGGTCCAGAAAGTGGTGATGGCGGCGGAAACAATGGTGATGCCCCGTTCACGCTCCTGGTCCATCCAGTCCATGACGGTGCTGCCTTCGTCGATATCGCCGATCTTGTAGGTCTGACCGGTGTAGAAAAGAATCCGTTCGGAGGTGGTGGTCTTGCCGGCGTCGATATGGGCAATGATACCAATGTTCCTGACTCGGTTTAAGGGTACTTTTTTCTGGTTAGCGCTGGCGGCCATAAAAATATAGTCGTTATTTTCACAACGAGGCTAATTTTAACATAACGGCCATAAAAAAACCACCCCGTTGGCGGGGTGGTGTGCGCGAAAGCGCGCCCTAGTTTCTAACGGCGTGCAGTTTGGTCTTTCATCAGATCCAGCCCAACAGCGCCTAGCGCAGCAAGCACAATGGAACCCAGAAGAATCAGGGTAAAGAACACACCAATCCAGCCGAGTGGACTCAAATTCCAGCCGCCCGTGATGCCCAGCCCCATAATCATGCCCCGGGCCGCTTCGTGCAAGCTGGCCATGATGAAAAGGGCAAACACGACGATACTGAGAATTATAGCCGTTAACTTGTTGGCGTTTTTCATTTCAAACCTCCAGTTTTTCGAAAAAATGGTTTCAGGGGCGCTTATTCGAGCGCCAGTTGGACCCGAGGAGCCGGGGCCAATTGGCACTCGACGAGGGAGGAGGAGTTGGTGTCAAGGTGCGTCTTATAACTTACGGGGCGAATTATAACATAGTTGACAAATGGGGTTTTAATGATAGTATTGACGCTAGTATGAGTACTAGTAATAACACTATTTCTATTTCTGAGCTTAGGCAGGACGCAACCAACCTGATCAATTTGGCAATTAGCGGGCAAAACCCCCTGATTGTGATGCAGAGGTCCAAACCGAAGGCGGTTTTGGTCGACTACCTGTATTTTCAAGCTTTGGAAGAGGCGATTATGGATCTTTCTGATAGTCAGGAAGCGGAAAGGGCCAAACTGGAACCAACAGAATCGTTTGATAAATTCTTTGAGAAAAGATTTGGCACGAAGGTTAAATGAGACTAACCATTACGAAGAAGGCCGAGAAAGAACTGGATAAACTTCCGAATTCAGTGGCCAAAAATATTTCCGAAAAAATACTCCTGCTTTCAAAAAATCCGTTTCCGACTAATTCCAAAAAACTTTCTGGTCAGGATAACTACCGTTTGCGTGTCGGATCCTACCGGGTGATTTATTCGCTAGACCCGAAAGCAGTGACGGTCACGATTCTAAGAGTCGCTGATAAAAAAACAGTTTATCGTTGATGAAAAAACCACCCCGCTTAGCGGGGTGGTGTGCGCGAGGCCGCGCCTTACTTCAGCGGCTTGCCACAGTTCCAGCAGAAGCGCGCACCAGGTGGTGCATCGAGTCCGCAGGAGGGACAGGTTTGGGAAGCGGGCGGTACGGCCCTTTGGGCCAGCCACACCACGCCCAACATCAACAGAGCGAGAAGGGCGATGGGGATCAGCGACATGAAGAACCCGCCGATCGTGCCGAATGGGCCGAAACCCCAACCCATCATGCCCGGTCCCATCATACCCCAGCCCCAGCCACCGCCGAGTATGTTTGCCACGACACCGACGGCAAGCAAGGCAACGATGACAATAACCGCGATTGACGACCAGTTTTTGTTCATTTATCCTCCAATCTCTAAAGGTGCATCCGGCGGGGTAAGTTGTAACACAACGGCGATAAAAAAACCACCCCGTTTGACGGGGTGGTTACGACCCTTATCTCCTCGGGATGCCGATGAAGCCGTCGCGAAATTCATATACGGCCTTCATAGTCTTGTCGAGGTTAAAAGTGACAACCCCGACGAGGATGCCGACGAAGAGTGCGGCGATGCCGACGATGAGCCATTTGCGCTTTTTGTTCACAAAAGCCTCCTTGTTAAGGTAGGCGTATCTTACGGCAAAAACAGGGAAAGGTCAAGTTATAGGGTTAGCGCGCAATACGTCAAGAGGTCGGACCTCTTGATGACTTAAATTTGATAAAAAAACTCCGCGTCTTGCGACACGGAGTTGAACCTAAAGCGGCTGCCTATTTTCGGCGGCCAGAAATGAGCCAGAGAACGACGATGGCAACGACGATGGCGATAAAGATAGCCACCGGGTTGCCAACCTGAACCCCGGCGATGATGCCTGAGCCCCAGACGACAATTGCCGACCAATTGGAAACAACCCAACCGATCGCCAGAATCGCCGGGAGAGCGAGGCAGACGACGACAATGAGGGCCACGAGGATCAGGATCAGGGCGTATTCAATCAGCCCTTGGCCTTTTTCGCCGTTTCGACGAGTAGACATTTTTGTCTCCTTTTGAGATTTGAGATGTGCAAGGCTGAGTTTATTCAGCAATGTGGAGAATATTACCACATAATATGGTGAATGTCGATACTATAAGGTAGTTGGGAGGAGGTTTTAGTTACCAACAAAAATGGGAGAAGGCTTTATCCCTCGGGAATACTCGGGACTGGCTTTACCAACGAAAGTGGGAGAAAGCCTTGTTCGCGTCGGCCATACGATGGGTGTCGAGCTTTTTCTTGATGGCGTTACCGATTTCAGCGTGGGCGTCGACGATTTCGGCGGCGAGTTTGGCGGCGAAAGTGTGGTAGGAACTGTTACTTCTGGCGCGAGCGGCTTCGATAATCCAGCGGATGGCGAGGGTCTGTTTGCGCTCGTTTCGGACCGGAGTTGGGACCTGGTAGCTGGCGCCACCGACACGGCGGGAGCGGACCTCCATCTGGGGTTTAAGATTTTCCAAAGCTTGCCCGAGATAGGTCAGTTCGTCGGTCTTGGTTTGTTCTTTAATTAATGAAAGTGCCCCGTAAACCTCCCGAGCGGCAACAGTTTTCTTGCCCTCCAGCATGACGGCATTGATCAATTTCGCGACAATACCCGAGTTGTATTTGGAATCGGGGACGACGGTTCTGACGTAGTTTTTTTTGGCTCTCATATTTTATTTTACTTTGGCGGCTTTGGCGAGGCGAGCACCGTATTTGCTGCGGCTGGTATTTCTTTTTTCAACACCGGCGCAGTCGAGTTTGCCACGGATAATGTGGTATTTAACACCCGGAAGGTCACGGACGCGGCCGCCTCTGATCATGACGATACTATGTTCGGCCAGGTTATGGCCCTCACCCATGATATAGGCGGTGACCTCTTGTTTGTTTGACAGGCGGACACGGGCGATCTTGCGCAGGGCTGAGTTTGGCTTTTTCGGGGTCATGGTTTTGACCTGAAGACAAACCCCGACTTTTTGGGGGCTGGTGACGGTGATCATCCGCCGTTTGACCGAGTTAAAACTCTTGCGCAAGGCGGTGGTTTTCACCTTTCGGGCCAGTTGTTTGCGGCCGTGTCTGACTAGTTGGTTGATGGTAGGCATATATTTAATTCGTTGTCATTGCGAGCGAAGCGTGGCAATCTATATAGATTGCTTCGTCGAGTACTCCTCGCAATGACGGTGTGGGTGGGTAACAATTAAACAGCTTCATATTTTACCAGAGATTCTCGATCGCCGCACGGGATTTGCTGGTCGGAATGAGACGGCCAATAATAACGTTTTCTTTCATACCGATCAGATGATCGACCCGGCCCTGAACCGAAGCGTCGGTCAGGACACTGGTGGTGTCCTGGAAAGAGGCGGCGGAAAGCCAACTGTCGGTGTAGAGCGACGAGCGAATCGTACCCAGGATAATGTGGGTGGCGGTGGCGGGGTTACCACCCTGGGCGATGACGGCTTCGTTGGCCAGTTCGTAGGTACCGCGACTAATGATATCGCCGGAGAGAAGTTGGGTATCACCCGGTTCGTCGATCCTGACCTTGTCACTCATCTGGCGGACGATGGCCTCGAAGTGTTTGTCGTGAATACTGATACCTTGGGATTCGTAAACTCCCTGGATCTCTTTGATGAGGTATTCCTGACTGGCCCGAAGTCCCTTGATCTTCAGTAAGTTCTTGACATCAACGCTACCCGAAGCCAGTTGGGTACCGGCGGCGACCAAATCGCCATCTTCGACCTGGAGCGAAAGCGTTAGGGGCACAAGATATTCTTTTCTTTCGTCTTTGCTGCTACCAGTGGGGGTAACCGTAACCAGGTTGCCGTTGTCGGTTTCCATAATCTTGACCTTGCCGGAAACCTCGGTGATGGGAGCGGCAATTTTCGGTGACCTGACCTCGAAAAGTTCGGTAACCCGGGGCAGACCCTGGGTCACATCCAGGCCAGCGATACCGCCGGCGTGTTTGGTCCGCATGGTTAGCTGGGTGCCCGGCTCGCCGATACTTTGGGCGGCGATAATGCCGACCGGATCACCGACTTTGGCCATGGCGTTGGTGGCGTAGTTCATGCCGTAGCATTTGGCACAGATGCCGAAACGGAGCTTGCAGGTCAAGGGTGAGTAGACAAAGACGCTTTCGACCTTGGCTTCCTTGATCTGCTTGGACTTTTCGTCAGTGATGATTTCGCCTTCATTGACGATGACCTTTCTGCTTTCGGGATCAATAATTTTTTTGGCGGCGTTGCGGGTAACGATGCGGCCGGCAAATTGGTTAGCCCGCAGGCCTTCGGAGAAGATCTCCAAGCCCTCGGTATTGCCACAGTCGAGCGATCTGACGATACAATCGTGGCTGACGTCGACGAGACGGCGAGTCAGATAACCGGCGTCGGCGGTACGAAGAGCAGTGTCGGTCAGGCCCTTGCGACTACCCCGGATAGCGGTGACGTATTCAAAAATGGTCAAACCCTCGCGGTAGTTGCTCTTGGTCGGCAGTTCGACGAAGTTACCCAAGGGGTCGACACCGATACCCCGCATAGCGGAAAGCTGTTTAATCGTGTTCTTGTTGATACGACCGCCGCCGGTATCGATGATGGTTCTGATCGGATTGTCGAGACTAAAAGTGGCCCAGGTTTTCTCGGCTAACTCTTCGGTGGTTTGCATCCACATGTCGATGGCTAACTTCTTTCTCTCTTCGTTGGTGATTAAGCCGAGGCGGTAGTTGTCCTCGATCTCTTTGGCTTTCTTGTTGCCCTCCTCGATAATGGCTTCTTTACCGGCAAAGAGTTCGTTGTCGGAGATGGAGAAGGAAAGACCGGAGATGGTGACAACTTCGAAACCGAGGTTTTTGATATCGTCAATTAATTTGACGACGCGCTCGTTGTCGAGTTCTTTGATGGCCTTCTCGAAGAGGTTGCTAAGGGAACGGCTGGGCATACTTTCGTTGATAAACTGCCAGCCCTCAGGCAGGATCTGGTTGAAGAGAATGCGGCCGACGGTCGAGTCGGTCAGAGCAGTATCGTCCGGATTGAGACGGAGTTTGATGCCCTGGCGGAGTTTTAGACGGCCGTTTTGATAAGCGGTGATGGCCTCTTCACGACCAGACAGCGGGCTGGTGAACGCGGGGACGGTTACGTCAAGGGAGGTGATGAGGTAAATACCAATACCCATTTCTTTTTTGACCGGAATGTTGATGGGGTTGCCACTACTCGGTTTCAAGAGATTGTTGCGGGGGAACATGTATTTGACGGCCTCTTTCTTGGCTTTTTCGGTCAGAGGGACGTGAACCGCCATTTGGTCACCGTCGAAGTCGGCATTGAAGCCTTCACAGACGACCGGGTGGAGACGAATGGCGCTGCCCTCGACCAAGACCGGCCAAAAAGCCTGGATGGAAAGCTTGTGCAGAGTTGGGGCGCGGTTAAGCAGAACCGGATGCTCTCTGGTGATTTCCTCAAGAATATCGAAGACCTCGGGGGGGCGTTTCTCGATGATATTTTTGGCCGATTTGACGTTTGGGGCCAGTCCTTTGAGGATAAGTTCCCTGAGGACGAAGGGCTTGAACATTTCGAGAGCCATTTCTTTCGGTAGACCACATTGGTTGATATTGAGCTCCGGTCCAACGACGATAACGGAGCGGCCGGAATAGTCGACGCGTTTACCCAAAAGGTTTTGCCGGAAACGACCTTGTTTACCTTTCAAGAGATCGGAAATGCTCTTGAGGGTCTTGCCGACGCGACTCCTTCTGGTGGTTTTGGCCTGGGAAGAATCGATCAGGGCGTCAACGGCTTCCTGGAGCATGCGTTTCTCATTGCGCAAAATAATCTCGGGGGCACCAAGTCCGATGAGGTGACGGAGACGGTTATTGCGGTTGATGACACGACGATATAAATCGTTTAAGTCAGAGGCGGCGTAACGGCCACCGGAGAGCTGGACCATCGGCCGCAGGTCGGGTGGAATGACCGGCAGAACCGAAAGAATCATCCACTCGGGGCGGATGGCGGAGTTCTTCAAACCGCGGACCACCTGGAGCCTCTTGATCGCTTTGAGGCGCTTGGTCTCGGAATTGCTCTTGATTTCCTCTCTTAAAACTCCGGCCAGAGCGTCGAGATCGATCTTCTTCAGGCTTTCGATGAGAGCCTCGGCACCCATACCAACCGTCAGCCAGTCGACGACACCGTAGTCCTCAAATTTTATATATTCGGACTCGGAAAGCAAGGAGTTGGCTTGGACATTGTTGATAAGATCGCCGAGTTTGGCGCCAATCTCCTCCTGAAGAGTAATCTCCCCCACCATTTGTTCGCGCAGGGCGGCGATGCGTTGTTTGAGAGCCAGTTTGACGTTCTCGGTCTTCTGGGCCAGCTCATCTTTGTCTTTGACGGTTTTCTTGAGTTTGACCAGTTGCTCCTTAGCCTCGTCTTTTAGTTTCTCGGTTCGATCGTCAAAATCACTTCTGATTATTTCGACTTTTTTGCCTTTTTCTGCGGCAATCTTTTTGATGGCTTCTTCCTTGGCTTTTTCGTCAACGGAAAGAACCAAGTACTTCGAAAAATAGATGACGGAGGTCAACTTCTTCGGAGAAATATCCAAAAGAAGAGAAATTTTGCTGGGAGCACCTTTGAAGAACCAGACGTGGGCGATGGGGGTGGCCAGTTTGATGTGGGCCATGCGCTCGCGACGAACACGGCTTTGAGTCACCTCGACACCGCATTTGTCGCAGATGATGCCGCGGAAGCGGACGCGCTTGTATTTGCCGCAGTAACACTCCCAGTCTTTGGTGGGACCGAAAATACGCTCGCAGAAAAGACCGTCTTTTTCCGGTTTTTGGGTCCGGTAGTTGATGGTTTCAGGTTTCAAAACTTCGCCGTGAGACCAGGAAAGAATTTCCTCAGGGGAGGCGAGTTTGATTTGAAGCCCGGCAAAATCAACAATGTTTTTCATTTATCTTTTTGTCATTTTTTTAATTTTCGTCTTCGTCCTCATCTTCTTTTTTTGGTTCGATAACGGTGTCGTCCGCGGGGGCCGCGGTGTCGTCGGAGATAGAGGTCGGAGTGGTGATAGTGTCGGTTGGAGCCGAACCAGCACTGTCTGTTTCCTCGGCGATAACCGGGCCAGTGGGAATTATTGAAAGACAAAGTGAGTTAAGTTCTTTGACCAAAACCTTGAAGGATTCGGGCACGGTACTCTCAGGAATAGGCAAACCCTTGACGATGGCTTCGAAGGCTTTGGAACGGCCAATGACGTCGTCGGACTTGATGGTGAGCATTTCCTGAAGAGTGTGGGCCGCTTTGTGGGCTTCGAGGGCCCAGACCTCCATTTCTCCGAGGCGCTGACCACCCATTTGAGCTTTGCCGCCGAGGGGCTGCTGGGTAACGAGGGAATATGGGCCGGTCGAGCGGGCATGGGTTTTGTCCTCGACCATGTGAATAAGCTTGAGGATATAGGCGACTCCAACGGCGGTCTTTTGGGCGAAAGGCTCGCCGGTGCGGCCATCATAAAGTTGAACTTTGGCACTGGCGGGATAGCCGGCCTTTTCCAAAAGGGCGCTGATACGGTCTTCGTTTATTTGTTCAAAGACGGGAACGGCAACTTTGAGCCCAAGGCCTTCGGCGGCAAGACCCAATTGGGCTTCCAAGAGCTGACCGAGATTCATACGAGCAAGAACAGAAAGGGGCGAGATCATAATATCGACCGGACGACCGTTAGCGGTATAGGGCATATCGGCCTTCGGGACGATCTTGCTGATGACACCTTTGTTACCGTGACGACCGGCCAACTTATCACCGACAGTAATCCTTCTGAGCTGAGCGACCTTGACTCTGATTTGGCGGATGACACCGGCCTCGAGCTCGTCACCCTGCTCCCGATCCAAGATTTGGACAGAAATGACAGTTCCTTGTTCGCCGTGGGGCATGCGCAACGAGGTGTCTCGGACCTCACGGGCTTTTTCGCCAAAGATGGCGCGGAGCAGTCTTTCTTCGGCAGTTAGTTCAGTCTCGCCTTTGGGGGCAATTTTGCCCACCAGAATATCGTTCGGGCCGATGGAGCTACCGATGACGACAACGCCGTCTGACCCAAGGTTTTTGAGATCAGACTCGCCCACGTTGGGGATGTCGGCGGTCAGTTCTTCAGCACCAAGTTTGGTGTCCATAAGGTCGGCCACATATTCATTGATGTGAATCGAACTGAGGAGATCCTCCTCGAGAAGACGGGAACTGATGACAATGGCGTCTTCGTAACCCAAACCCTCGAGAGACCCATAGGCAATAAACAGATTTTGACCGATGGCCAGTTCACCGTTGTCGGCCGAGGGACCATTGATGATGATGTCGCCCTTTTTGACCACTTCCCCTGGCATAACGATCGGGAATTGGCTATAGCTGGTACTTTGAGAAGTGCGGTGATATTTTCTAACGTGGTAGGTTTCAACTGTACCCTTAACGGTGACGAAACCGTAATCGGTGTCGGCGATTTCTTTGACCGCATTTTTGGCGTCCTCAGCGTTGAGTTTGATGCTGACGTGATTGGCGTCGGAACTAATTATTTCACCGGCGTGTCTGGCGCGAACAACCCAGCCCATGGACTCGGCCACTGTCGCCTCCATACCGGTACCGACAATGGGAGCTTCAGGTTTCAAAAGGGGAACGGCTTGAGTCTGCATGTGACTGCCCATGAGGGCGCGGGTGCCGTCATCGTGTTGAATGAAAGGAATCAGAGAGGCAGAAGTACCGACAACTTGACGGGGAACGACATCGATCAACTGGATTTGGGTAACGTCGACCTCGATGAACTGACCGTCATAGCGGGCGGCAACCCATTTGTCAGTGATAACATCACCATCGCGGCCGACTTCAGCGTGGGTAATGTAATATCTTTCTTCGTCATCGGCGGTAACGTAAACAACTTCGTCGGTAATGCGCATGGAAGTTTTGCCACCTTTTTGTTCCTTAACAACCTTGAAGTACGGAGATTCAAGGAAACCAAATTCATTGATTCTGGTATAAAGCGCCAGATAGGTAACTAAACCAATGTTTTGACCTTCTGGGCTTCTAACCGGACAGATGCGGGAGTATTGGGAAGCGTTAATATCGCGCATGGAGAAGCTGGCGCGCTCGCGGGTAACACCGCCGGTACCCATAACCGAGAGACGACGAAGATTGTCAATTTCGGAGAGCGGGTTGACTTGCTCGAGAATGGAACTTAAACGGTTTCGTCTAAAGAACTCGTAAACGGAGGCGATGATGGGCCGAGGGTTGATGAGGGCGGAGGCCGTCGGCAGATCTTCGGCTTTGGCCATACTCATTTTTTCCTTGATGGAGCGCTCTAAACGGAGAAGGCCGACACGGAAGGCGGTCTGGTTGACCAGTTCGCCGACGCGGCGGACACGGCGGTTGGCCAGGTGGTCGATATCGTCGACTTTGCCAACGCCATTCTGGAGGCCAATGATGTAGCGGATGGCGGCAACAATATCCTGCTTGTCTAAAGTGACGTGGTTTTCGTCGATGGGGAGATTAAGGCCCAATTTTTTGTTCAGTTTGTAGCGGCCGACCAAACCGAGGTC
>DATDRC010000067.1:0-10918 GCA_035291985.1 Patescibacteria group bacterium | reverse complement strand
TCCAGACGATTTCTGGCCGATCTGGCCAGTCTGGTCGCGTGGGTGATAGCCACCAAACTGAAAACCAAAACGGTCGTAATCACCCCCAAACCCACCAAGATCTCAATCATCAGCTGCCCGCCCGGCGAAGCTTTAGCGAAGTAGGGACCTTTCATGACTCTAGTTTAGCAACCTCCCCCGACAAAAACAGGCCGGCTGACATTGGCCGCTTCATTGACGGTTACCTGATACAGGTTGCTGTTCCCGCAGATATTAATTGTTCTCGGACTGGCCGACACCGTCCGGCTGTCAAAAGTAATTGTAAAAGGCGAACTTTGGAAAACCGAATTGGTCAGCGTCAACGCCAATCCGGCTACGGCCACCGAGCCCACTCCGGGACAGGTCGCCGCTACCGCCAAACCGGTCGCCTCAAAGGTGACGGTATAGTTGGTCACACTGCTACAGCCAGCCGGGATCTCTACCGCCGTCGCCTTGATCTGGACCGTCCGCAGTCTATCAGCCACATTGGCGGCATCTTCCTGCGCCTGCCGTCTTTGCTGGTAATTCAGAAAGGTAGCTAGGGCGGTTCCGGACAGGAGTATCACAATCGTCATCGTCACCAGCAGTTCGATCAAAGTAAATCCCGCCCCGGCTTTCATGGATTTGTTACCTGGTAGGCCGTCGGGTTGTCCGGTAGCTCCAACTGCGCCGACAGGGTATAGGTCGTCGTCGTCGGCCGGCTGTAAGTGTAAACGGAGCTGGATTTTGGATCCACCGGCGTCGCCGTCAAAGTAATCGCCCCATCAGAACAAATAATGTTTGTGGTAATACTGGCCGGATAGGTGCCCGTATTGGCCCGGCAAATCTCCAGCGCCGATCTAATCGTCTCCAAATCGGCCCGCCGCTTTGAATCCCGCGACCGCTGGTTGACATTCGAATAGGCCACCGCCGCTACCGACATCATTACCGCCACGATCGTCACCGACACCAACAACTCGATAAAAGTAAAACCCTTTTTGTTTTTCATTGCTGATTGGCGACGCAATAATAACCGCCGCCGGCCGTCCAGGTGCAGATATTATCGCTCGAATTGCCGCCGCTACCCGCCTCCATTTGAACACAGATGCAATAGGTTGTCGCCGTACACGCCTGGGTATAACTGTAAGTTCCGGGGTCAGTCGGCCAAGTTCCTTTGATATAACTACTCGCAGCGGAACACGTCGTCGGATAGACGAAAGTATTGGCCGCATAATACTGTTCCAAGGCGTCCCTGATCGCCGACAGATCGCTCCGCCGCCGCGAATCCCGCGTCCTAACTTGGGCCGAGTTATAAGAAACCGTCGCGATCGACACCAAAATGGCAATGATGCCAATCACCACCAGCAGTTCCAACAGAGTGAAGCCGGAGTCCCGCTTTGCGGGACGACGTGGTGAGCCTGTCGAATCCACTTTATTTTTTTTCATGGCTGACTTAAAGTATAAACTACCCCGAAAGACCCGCCCGGCAGACCGACGCAGTTCGCTCCGGCATCCGGATCGGCCAGGTTCTCCAGACAAGCCGTCAAACTATAGTGCAGGTTGTCGACCTGCGTATAGGCATAGGCTAACCACGACCCGGCCAGAGCTTTCACCCGCGGATCAACCGGTAATTGAGCCATATAATCATTGGTGACCAAAATAGCCAGACCCTCGCTGGTGTTCGGGTATCGCTGCGGATATTGGTCGTTCTTGAATAACTCCAGCGCGTTTTGGATTTGTCTCAATTCACTTTTTCTCTGGACGTCCCTGGCTCTGATTCGAGCTTGATTAAAGTTAAAGGTGGCCATCGCCGTCAAAGTCGCCACGATTGCCATCACCACCACCAGTTCGATTAAGGTAAAACCGCCTTGAATTTTTTTCATTCGACACTAACTCCAGAATCGGTTACTTGATAATTACAGGTTACACCGCTGCCACAGGCTTGGGTTAAATCAGTCCGGTAACTTGGGTCCTGATCATTCTCTAACGCAGCATAGAGACTAAAACTGTTGCCATCGGCACCAGCCTCATAGTAGTAATTCTGATCGCCATCGGGATCGGCTGGCGTTTCCCCCAAATACGTAACCGACTGGTCGTTGACAAAAGCCGCCATCGGCTGGCCCCAATCGCAAGCAATCAAAACCGTATTGTTGTAATCGCAGGCCACCATTTGGCCACTAGCGACCAGGGGATAGCTGCCAAAATCGTTGGCAAAGGCCTGGATCGCCCGCGAAATTGTTGACAGATCGCTCTTTCGCCGCGCATCCCGCGACTTGGCGATGCTAAAAATGTAGTTGCTAAAACCAATGCCGGTCAAAATGAGCATTATCCCCACCACGATGATCATTTCCATTAGTGTAAAACCGCCCTCCCGCTTCATTAAATCCATTATACCTACAGTTGGCCGAAGTACCAGCCCCACAGGCGGCCGCCAAAAAGAAGCGCCGCAAAAGTGCCCAAAACCAGAAAGGGTCCGAACGGGATCGTTTGACCCAGTTTTTTCTTCCCCAAAGCGATCAGGACCACAGCCACGACCGCCCCGAGAACAAAAGCCAGGAATACCGCCACAATCGTCTTTGGCCAGCCCAAAAGCAGCCCCAAAGAAGGCGCCAGTTTAACGTCCCCAAAACCAAAGCCCCGCCCTTTGGTAAAAAACCACAGACCATAGAAGAAAGCCATCAGCACCAGGCCGCAGATGATCGCCTTCACCAAATCCGCGCTCTCCATCAAGCCGGATCCGGTCAGCGCTAGCCGGTAGCCCAGGGCTAACACAAACAGCGAGAAATTGGCGCTGTCCGGTATCAAACCGAAACGCCAGTCGGCCACAAAGACTACTAGAAGCAGCATGCCCGTCAGCAGCCAAAAGACCGGTTGCAGCAGGGTCCAGGGCTGACCGACCAGGAGGAAAAACCCCCGCCCCATCCACAGCCACCAGACAAAAAGCAGGCCCGTCAAAAGCTCAACCACCGGATACTGCCAACTTATTTTTGTGCCACAGTGGGCACATCGTCCACGGAGCCAAAAAAAGGAGATCAGCGGAATATTATATTTCCAGGAAATTGTCTTTCTACATTTGGGGCACTTGGACCGGCCCGAGAGGGGAGAGGTGCCATGAGTCGTTCGATAGATCATCACGTTTAAAAAACTGCCCCAAACAATCCCAAAAATGAAAACAATCAGGGTTAACCCAAGCATGCTCTTAATATACCACTTCCTTTTTTACTGGAAGCACTGCATACACAGGTCATTAGTCGCGGTCGAGTCCGGACAGGTTGGTGGCACTCCGGTCGCCGCCGCAATCACTTCCACCGCTCCCGTGTCATCCATGAGATAACTGGTGGTGGCATCCCGCCTCAAAGCCTTACCCTCCGGCGCGAAACAGACCCTGATTTGCGTCTTTGACCCCGAACTGATCCAGAGCGACGTCTGCAATCCGGAAGAATAGGATGTCTTTAACTCGCCATCGGCAATCAGACTGTTGGTGATGCAACTGGCCAGCGTCGACCTGGCATCCACCGCCGCCGTCCCGCCGATACTGTTGGCTGGAATTAGGTAATAGGCGCCATCGCTCGGCGCTACCCCTTCGCAGCCCGTCGGAATTGTCCCCGTCGAGTTCCACGGAAAATAACCATGAGTGGCGTAGTAGCGGGTAAAAGCGTTCAACGTTTCGATCGCCGCGTTTCGATAGTTGGCGTCGCGGGCCTTCTTCAACTGCTCGAAGGGATCAACCGCCGCCAGCAAACCGGTCGCCAAAATACCCAAAACACCGATAACGACTAGTAACTCGATCAAGGTAAAACCTTTCTGCAATCTGTTCATACCACCAACTATGAGCAATTAAAACTGGTTTGTCAACTGGTAGATCGGCATAATGACTGCCATGACCAGAAAACCCACCCCGATACCCATGATGACCATAATGATTGGCTCAATCGCCGTCGTCAGCGCCTTGACCTTTAGTTCGGACTGGCTTTCATAAAAGTCGGCCAGTTTGGAAAGAATTTCGTCCACCTTGCCCGTCTGTTCGCCAACGGCAATCATCTGCGACAGAATCGGCGGAAAGTCAGAGGCCGCCGCGATCGCCTCCGCCAGCGTCGAGCCCTTTTCCACCCGCACCGCCGCCCGGATAATGCCGTCAGCGTAGATCTGACTGCCCAGGGTCTCCGCCACAATCCGCAAGCCGTCCAAGATCGGTATCGCCGCCGTCGATAACAGTCCCATTGTTCGGGAAAACTCAGCCAGGACGATGTCCTTTTTCAATGGCCCCCAGATGGGAATCTTGAAAACTACTTGTTCAAGAAGCAGTGATCCCACCGGCGTCTTTGACCAACGCCGAAAAATCAAAAAACTTGCCGCCAGCATCCCAAAGAATAGGTACCAGTAATTGACCATAAAATTGGAAACGCCAATCAGTATTTTGGTCGGCAGCGGCAACTCGGCCCCGAAGTCCTGGTACATCTGGGTCAATTTCGGCACCACAAAAATCATCATGATGAAGGCCACCGTAATCATGCCGATAAAAACAATCGTTGGATAAATCAACGCCCCCCGGGTTTTGTTCTGAAACTCCCGCTGTTTATCCAGCGTATCGGCCATCTTTTTCATGATTTGGTCGAGAACACCGGCCGACTCACCGGCCTTGACCAGGGCGACATAAACCGTACTGAATGTCCCTTGCGTCTTCTCCATTGCCGCCCCCAGCGAAGAACCGCCTTCAATTTCATTCAAAATTTGCTCGACCACCTTGGCCATTTGCGGCCGGCTTTGGTCCTTGAGAATTCGGAGCGCCTCGACCAATGGCAAACCGGAAGCGATCATCGTCGACAACTGCCGGGTAAAGTTGGTTATCTCCTCAAACTTCGGTTTTCCGGCCGAGGCGATTAATTCGTCAAAGACGCTCCCTTTCATCTCCGTTAACCCGACAATCGTCAACTTTTTGCCCCGCAGGATCCCCACCGCCTGAGCCTGGTTATTGGCCTCCACCACGCCGGCAACCTGCCGATTAGTATCATCAAAGACCCGATAGTTGAATCTTTTCATTTCAATTCTCCAATCAGCCGCGCCAAGACTGTCGGGTGGTTGGCGTATTTATAAGCCACATCCTTATCAACTACGCCCTTATTAACCAGGTTGGCCAAACTGGTTTCCAAAAGAATCATCCCCAGCTCCTGACTGGTTTGAATAATATTGTCAATTTGGTGGGTTTTTCCCTCGCGGATGTTGCTTTTTACCGCCGGGGTACTAACCATCACCTCGACCGCCACCGCCCGCTTGCCGTCCTTCGTCGGCACCAAGCGCTGACTAAAAACCGCTTCCAACGACGTCGCCAGTTGAGATTTAATTTGTTCCTGCTGTTCCTCCGGAAAAGAGTCCACAATCCGATCGACCGTCTGCGAGGCGCTGTTGGTATGCAGGGTCGCAAAGACCAAGTGGCCCGTCTCGGCCGTCGTCATCGCCGCCCTCATCGTTTCCAGGTCGCGCATTTCACCAACCAAAACCACATTCGGGTCCTCGCGCAGCACCGACTTCAAAGCCCGGGCAAACGAATCCGTATCGCCCCCCAATTCCCGTTGGGAGACTAACGACTTCTTATTTTGGTAGACAAACTCCACCGGATCCTCGATGGTAACGATGTGTTCGGACCGGGTAGCATTGATCTCCTCCAGGATCGCCGCTAAGGTTGAACTTTTACCCTGGCCTGTCGGCCCGGTGACCAAAATAAACCCCTGGTGCAACTGGGCAAAAGTGTGACAAATCGGCGGTAAATTTAGGGAATCAATCGAAGGAATTAGCGCCGGGATCAAACGAAATGCCGCCGCCGCCGTTCCTTTTTGGGTATAGGCATTGACCCGGAAACGCGCCACCCCCGGGATTTCATAGGAATAGTCCAGCTCCTTTTCGGAGAGAAACCGCTCTTTCTGAGTCGGATTCATCGTCGCCGTTACTAGCCGGCTGGCACTGGCCGCGTCCAAGACCGGCACATTGGGAACAAAAGACAACCGACCCTGGGTTCTTAGCGCCGGGGCTGACCCCACCACCAAATGCAAATCCGAGGAAGCGGTATCGGAAACGGTTTTTAGTAAGTC
This sequence comes from Patescibacteria group bacterium, assembly GCA_035291985.1. GTDB lineage: Bacteria > Patescibacteriota > Microgenomatia > UBA1400 > MFAQ01 > 2-01-FULL-50-23. The sequence continues at coordinate 4,835 of DATDRC010000067.1, read as the reverse complement.
ATTTATTTCTGCCATCCTAGGTCTGCGCTACTCTAATAACTTCTTCAATGGTGCTGATGCCCTCCAACGTTTTCAAATAGCCATCTTGCTTCATCAGCATCATGCCTTCAATCACCGCCTGCTGTTCAATTGTCGCCGCACTGGCCCGCTCCATAATCAATTTAGCGATTTTGTCTGAAACCGGCAAGACCTCGAAAATACCAATCCGGCCCAAATAGCCGGTGCTGCCGCACTTATCGCAACCGCGGCCCCGATAAAGAACTACTTCGCCCCCCTTGAAAAAATTACCCAGAACTTCCTTAATATCGGCCAAAACTGCCGCCTCGGGCGTGTATGACTCCTTGCAGTTGTCACAAATCTTGCGCAGAACGCGCTGGGCCACAATCGCCGTCATCGAACTGGCCAAGAGAAATGGTTCCGCCTTCATGTCAATCAGCCTCGGCAGGGCTCCGGCGGCCGAATTGGTGTGCACCGTTGAAAACACCAAGTGGCCCGTCAGGGACGCCTGGATAGCCAACTCCGCCGTCTCTTCATCCCGGATTTCTCCAACCATGATGATATTAGGGTCCTGCCGCAGGAAGGACCGCAGCCCGGAAGCGAAAGTTAAACCGGCCTGCGGATTGATCTGGACCTGATTCACTCCCGGCATTTGATACTCAATCGGGTCTTCCAGAGTGACAATATTCACCCGGGGCGTATTGATCTTAGAAATCAATGAATAGAGGGTGGTAGTTTTCCCGGAACCCGTTGGACCGGTGATCAGAATAATGCCATGGGGGATGACGATCGCCTCTTCGAGGTTCTTGAGCGCCTTGCCCCGTAAACCCAACTCCTGCAGGCTGGGGATCTTCGTGCTTTTCTGGAGCAAACGCATCACGATTTTCTCCCCATGCGTCGTCGGCAAGCTGGAAATACGCAGGTCCACTTCGCTGTCTTCCGTCCGGAAAGTAAACCGGCCGTCCTGCGGCAGTCTCTTTTCATCAATCTTCATACCAGCCAAAATTTTGATCCGGGAAACCAGGGCCGCATGATACTGTCGGTCGAGTCGGAGCTTTTCTTCCAAAATGCCGTCAATCCGATAACGGATCCGGGTAATATTCTCCAAGGGTTCGATGTGAATATCGCTGGCCCGGTTCTTGACCGCGTACTCCAATACTTTTTTAACAATCTCGACGATTTTCGGCTCTTTGATGATTTGGGCCATCGTTTCGACCGTGACTACCCCCGCCTCCTCTTCCTCCCCTTCGCCTTTTTTCAAGACTTCGCTGACCTCACCAATCAGACTCTGGGCGTAATTTTGATCAATCAGTAAGCGCAAACGGGCTGGCGAAGTCAGCCAGACCTTGACCCGCATTCCGGTCCGCTTTTCCAAAAAGTCAATCGCCGTCAGATCCTCCGGATTCTCCATAATGACCGCCAAAGAATTGTCCGTTTTGTCAATCGCATAGGGGATTACTTTGTAGGTCTCGGCCAGAGTGTTCGGCACCAGATTGAGCAACTCGGGAGACAAAACCAGAGACGGCTGATCAAAATAGGGGAGGGCGAGGACTGCCGCCTGCGCCTTTGATAACACCTCTTCGTCGGTCACTCCCAGACCGGCAACAATCTCCAACTGCTTTTTGTCACTGCTGGCCAATTCTACCCGTGCTTTGGCTACCTGATCGGCAGTCAACTGGCCCATCTGGGCCAAAACCGAAATTAAATCTTTCGCACCGGAAGCAGGCGGGGCAGTTCGAAGATCCATATCTTAAATGTACAATATAGCCAGCTATGATGCCACTTATTATCGAATCCGACAATCCTGATCTTATCGAAAGCTACCTCGCCGACAAGTACTACCTTAGTAACCTGACCAGCGAAGTTGTCCCCGAAAACGACGCCATCGGTTTAGCGGCAATTAAGTTCCTGATCGACCGCGCCAAATTCACCCCGGCCCAAAAAAGCCAGGCCGTCTTCCTTATCCGCTCGGGCCACCTGATCACCCCGGCCGGCCAGAACGCCCTCTTAAAGCCCCTGGAAGAGAGTAAACCGGAAGAACAATTCATCATCACTACCGTCAACCACCACCTGCTCCTGCCCACCATTAGCTCCCGCTGCCAGTTGGTCCACCTCACAGCCACCACCCAACCGGCAACCAACCAGACCTTGCTCAGCCAACTGATTGCCGGCCTCACCGCTTCACCGACCGCCATTATTGGGCTGTCGGACAAACTTATTGGCGACCGGCCGCAGGAAAAGCTGGACCAGATCATCGCCGCGCTTCGGCAGGCCAACCGCCGCCTACCAACCAAAAAAAGGATCAAAATTATCTCCCTGGCCCTGACAGCCAGGAGTGATTTAGAAAGAAACATCAATCCGAAATTAGCGATCGACCACTTTCTCCTGACGGCGGCGAAAATTATTCACTAAGGCACTTGCGACGGAGGCTCATTTAGCCTAAAATGAACCACGCTTACTATAGTGGTGAGCGAACTCGAATCATGCCAAACGCTACTAACTACACCGCCAAAGACATCACCGTTCTCGAGGGCCTGGAGCCGGTCCGAAAACGCCCCGGCATGTACATCGGCAGTACCGATGAAAAAGGTTTACATCATCTCATCATCGAGATTTTTGACAACTCCCTTGACGAGGCCATCGGCGGCTATGCCAAGGACATTTCCGTTTTCCTCCACACCAGCGGCCTGGTTTCCGTTGCCGACGACGGCCGCGGTATCCCTACCGATATGCACCCTTCCGGTGTTTCTGCCTTGGAACTGGCCATGACCAAACTCCACGCCGGCGGTAAATTTTCTAGCTCCGCCTACCAGGCTTCGGGTGGTCTTCACGGGGTCGGCGCCTCAGCGGTCAACGCCCTCTCAACCTATATGCAGGTCATTGTCAAACGCGACCACAAGTTCTTCAGCCAAAGCTACAAAATCGGTAAACCCGATCACCCCGTTAAAGAAATTAGCCGCGAAGCCGCCGCCAAAATTATTCCCGCCTACCAACAGTCATTCCTGGATAATATTTCCGGCACCTTCACCGTCTTCAAACCGGATGCCGCTATTTTCAAGAAAACGACCGAATTTGACTACATCTTCATCAAAAAACTCGTCCGCGAGCGCGCCTACCTCGTCGCCGCTGTTTTCATGCATCTTTGGGAAGAAAAATCGGGCAGACACACCAACTTCTACTTCGAGTCCGGTATTCGTTCGCTGCTGGCCCATACCAACCGCCTCAAGAAACCCCTCCACGAAGCTATCCATATGATCGGCACCGCCACCGACAACGCCTATCCCATCGGCGTCGAGGTCGTCATGCAGTACACCGATGCCTTTTCCGAAACGATCGAAAGTTACGCCAATACCATCAACACTCACGACGGCGGCACCCATCTGACCGGGTTTCGAACCGCCCTCACCAAAGTCATCAAGGATTACATCACCAAAAATAACCTCCTGGAGGGTAAGGGAAGCAAAGTCGACAGCCTCACCCCCGACGACCTCAAAGAAGGCCTCTCCGCTATTGTCTGGATCAAGATGACCAGTTCCGAAATCCAGTTTGAAAGCCAGACCAAGACCAAAATCAATAATCCCGAGGTCCAGTCCGCCGTTTACCAAGTCGTCAAACCGGCTCTCGAAACCTACTTCGAGGAACATCCCCAAACGGCCAAAACGATCATCGCCAAGGTCCTCCTCGCCGCCCGGGCCCGCCTGGCCGCCCGCGCCGCCCGTGATGCTATCGTCCGCAAAGGCGCCCTGGAAGGCATGACCCTGCCCGGTAAACTGGCCGATTGTCAAAGCAAAGACCCCGCTCTTTCCGAACTCTTCATCGTCGAAGGCGATTCCGCCGGCGGTTGCTTTTCCGGCGACACCAAAGTGGCTCTAGCCGACGGACGCAATCTCTCTTTTAAGGAACTGATTAAAGAGTACCAAGGCGGTAAACAGAATTATTGCTACACCATTAAACAGAACGGATCCGTTGGCATTTCTCCCATAATTTCTCCCAGACTAACTAAGCGGAGCGCTGAGGTAATCAAAATAGTTTTAGACAACGATGAGGAAATTATCTGTACACCAGACCACAAGTTCATGCTTCGAAACGGCTCATACAAATGCGCCAAGGATCTGAAAACAAGTAACGCCCTTATGCCTCTGCGCCGCCAGCTATCACGCTTGGGTAGACGCATCACCATCGAGGGCTATGAAATGGTCTATGACCCAGGTCAACACCGTTGGCTGTTCACCCATGTCCTCGCCGACGAATATAACCTGGATAAAAATGTCTACCACATAAACGATGGTGACCACCGCCATCACATCGACTTTAATAAGATTAACAATAATCCGAACAACATCAGAAGAATCTCCAAGGCTGAACATCTCGCCTTACATAAACAAATATTAGAAAAGACCCTTCACCGTCCCGACGTTAAAAGGAAGCTTGCCAAACTCCATCAGACGCCTGATTTCCGCGAAAAAATTCGACTAGCCATGACTACTCCCGTCATGCGCAAAGTCTTAAGCGATCGTGCCAAAAAACAATGGCAAAGTGAAGATTACAAGAACTACATGACCAAGAGGTTCCTGGAATTCTATGCCACCAATGAAGCATATAGAAACAAAAACAATAAATTACTCAACCAGGAACAAAAAAAATACTGGAGCGACGATAAAAACAAAGAGAAGCAATCAAAACGCGTCATTCTCTTTTTCAAGAAACACCCAGAATATAAAGAATTACTCCGAAACTTGTCCTTGAAACAATGGACGAGTGACGGTCTTCGTCAGTGGCGAAGTCAAAAAACCAAGGAACAATGGACGAGCGAATTTAGATCAATCCGAAAGGCTTCG